>JAYVAQ010000081.1:0-29599 GCA_043750875.1 Rhodanobacteraceae bacterium | reverse complement strand
GTTCGCCATCGCGACACTTGTCACGGCAAATATATCCACGCCCGCCAGGGTCGAAGCAATCTTGATACTCGGGCGCAGTGCAATGCGGAACACCCGACCGCGCTGTTCGCTCGGCGTGGAGCCAGCGACGCTGCTCAAAAATAAGCTGTCGAGCGCACAGTCGTAGCTCAACCCTAAGCCCGCAAACGGATTGCGTTGACTAACCGCTGCGGCCACCGGGAATTCCAAGGCCAGCGTCATTTCAGCGGTGCTGCTGTCGATGCGATACAAGCGGTTTTGTTGCGCGGGTGGGTTCTCCAATAAGTTCACACGTGGCGCGGGAATGACATAAACATCGCCGCGCTGGTCTAGCGCAAAGGCCGACAGGTTTCCGGCGCTGCGCCAACTGGGATGTTGCCAGGCGCGTACTCGCCGTCCGCTTTGGGGGTCAAAATCCACTACGGCAAGGCCAATCAAGTCGCGTTCTGACGTGCTCAGTGCGCTGCCCGCGCCAAAACCTTGATTCGTGCTCAAGGCACGCATAAACGCCGGTGCGGCCTTGCACTGATTGCGTGGTGCGAAGGCGGTGAAGGAGGATTTAAGCTGCGGTTTTTGCGAATCTGGTGTCATGAGAAAGGCCAGGACCACAAAAGCCGCGATAAGTAACAGCGCTAGAAATTTTGGCCATTGCCGCTCGGGTGACAATTTTGCTTTCGATTGCGGCGGCTCGTTGAGCAGTGCGGCAGCGCGATCCGCTGGCTTGGCTTTTGCTTTACGTTTGCTCACGGCACGCTGAGACCAATAGGTCTAAACATAGGCCCGCCTATGCACGGAAAAGCTTGCGCCTTGATCACGCCATCTACGATTTGATTGCGCGCCCAGCAATATTCTTGACCGGCGCGGTCGTCATTTTTTAACTGCGGCACGTACCAAAATACCAAGCCGCCAGCCAGCGTTTCTGGTTTCGCATCCAGGAATATTTCCGGGCCTTGGCGAAAGTCAGTGTTGCAGCAGGGGCCAAGGGTCAGCAAATCCGAACTGCCCTCATCGCGCCCTGGTTTGTTGGCGGTGATATAAACCCATTCGTTGTCGCCACGTCCTAACGCAAATTGCCCACGGCCGGGTTCAATTTGGAACTCAAATAGCTTATTTTTTAAGCGAAAGCGTGCACCGCTAACGTCGGTTTCGCCATTGGCGTCAAAGTAGCGTTCCAGAAAAACCGGCTCAAATTGACCCTGATTTCGTGCCTCAAACGCCCATCCCTCGCCGGCGGGCTCGATACGCAGCACGGGCCTATACGTGCCATCGTTACCACAGCCCGCGCCAATTGAGCCCGCTGTTGGTCGAAATCGCCCATCGGCATAGAACTCAAAGCTCTGCCTGTAGCTGTAGTTGCATGCACCCGGCCAGCCCAAACTACGAAATTCTTGTTCCAGTTTGAGGCCAGTACTTTTGCCGTTCTCGATGATTTCAGTAACGCTGGGCGCGGTGAACGGCAACACGGCAGCCGAGCTAAAACTTGGGCAGCCTACGGCGTCAGAATAACCAAAGCCTGAGCGTTCGGAATAACTGACGTGCCAATCGACCAATTTGGCGCTGCTCAATAGCGGCTTGCCTTGAAAACTGACGTTAGAAATTTGTAGTCCGTCGCTTGCAGTCAGCAGGTAATCCAGCTTCCAACCTAATTGTTCCAGTGCGGTATTTTTTTCGCAAAAGTGCGCGCTAATCGCCGCGTCACTGAGGCTTTGCTCACTGGGCTGGGCTGCGGTCGTAAGTTGCGCTAAGTCATTTTCCGCACGTTCGCCGACATCCGTCCATTGCACACCAACCAACTTAAAATCGGTCAAATCCACAATCGCCCAAATCGCGATATTGCCTTGTACAAACGTCGGTGCCACACATAAGTGCTTGGATCGCTCACAGCGGGTGGCGTTGAGCGCGGACTTGGTACTGGCCATTTGAGCGTCGCTAAATTTTGGCGCCACGCCGCCCAAAGCTTCCTTCACTTCGCTAGAGCTAATCGCCAGTGCAATCGCCAAGTTTTTCAATCGCTCCGGCACTTCCGCCTGCCGCCCAGCATCTGCCCGCCAGCTAATTATTTTACTCCTGGTTAAATCAGCGGTGCCGATCAGCGTGGTATTGCGAGCAAAATCATAGACTTCCACGCGAAAGCAGCGATTATTTCGGCAGCTTTCAATATCGGCAGTGACATCAGTAATGCGTAGTGGATAGACCGCCATGACTTCGGCACGCAGCTTCGTTCCCTGCATCTGCAATTGTGCCGCCAGCGGCGGGTGGGCGAGCGCTAATTGCTGCGCGGTTGCGGCTTCGCCGGAAAGCGTCAGCGGAAGTGCCGGAAGCGCGTTGTCGAATAGTAATTTTTGATAGGCCAAAACTTCTGGCAAAGCGGGCGTCGGGGTGGCGAGCGTGGACTGCGGTTGCGGCGCGATGGTGGTAATTGCGGGTGGGGTGGGGGTGCAGGCGATTAGGCAGGTAACAATAGAAGCGACAAATATTTGCTTGAATTTATCGCTGAAAGAACCGTTCGCCCTGAGCCTGTCGAAGGGCAGAGCCGCATATTTACTGACGTAGTAGCCGGCTTTCCAGCTGGCGAAGCATTTGGCGCTGTTAGACATGGTAAGTCTCTGCACTTCGACAAGCTCAGTGCGAACGGTTCTTGCACTTGTTTGCCGTGTCGCTTGCGCGAGAGTTGGTTCGGAATTCACCATTGCGGCAAGGCCATTAAACCACCTCAACCATATCACCCTTGCGCTCCAGCCATTCTTTGCGATCCGAAGCGCGCTTTTTCGCAAGCAGCATATCCATCAGCTCAGCGGTGGAAACCGCATCACCGGCATAGAGTTGGACCAATTTCCTCGAATCAGGGTTGATAGTTGTCTCGCGCAATTGCGAGGGGTTCATTTCGCCCAAGCCTTTGAAGCGCGTCACATCCGGCTTGCCACGCACCTTATCGCGGGCTAGCTTTTCCAACAACGCATTCAACTCAGATTCGTCAATCACGTAATGCACTTTTTTGCCGACGTCGACCCGGAATAATGGCGGCATCGCGACATAAACGTGGCCAGCTTGTACTAAAGCCGGGAAGTGCTTCAAAAATAACGCCGCGAGTAGCGTCGCGATGTGTAAACCATCCGAGTCGGCGTCCGCTAAAATTATTATTTTGCCGTAGCGCAGGCCGCTCAAATCGCCTTTGCCCGGATCCATACCAATTGCCACGGCCAAATCATGCACTTCTTGCGAGCCAAGCACCGCCCCGCTTTCCACCTCCCAGGTGTTCAAAATTTTGCCCTTCAGCGGCAAAATCGCTTGAAAGTCCTTTTCCCGCGCTTGCTTGGCGGAGCCGCCTGCGGACTCACCTTCTACAATAAAAAGCTCAGTTCGGCTCAAATCTTGGCTGACGCAGTCGGCTAATTTTCCGGGCAGGGCAGGGCCACTAGTAATTTTTTTGCGAGTGATTTGTTTCTCGGTTTTTAAGCGGGATTGCGCGCGCTCGATCACCAATTGCGCGATTTTTTCGCCGGCCTCTACATGTTGATTCAGCCACAAACTAAAGGAATCGTGCAGCGCGCTCAGCACAACCGCTGCCGCTGTGCGGCTGGACAAGCGTTCCTTTGTTTGCGAGGAAAACTGTGGCTCCATTTGTTTGAAACTCAAAACAAAACTCAAGCGCTCCCAAACGTCTTCTGGCGCTAACTTAATGCCCCGTGGCAGCAAATTGCGAAATTCACAAAACTCGCGAATCGCGTCGGTTAGCCCGCTGCGCATGCCATTGACGTGGGTGCCGTGCTGACTGGTAGGTATCAAGTTGACATAGCTTTCCTGCACCAAATCACCGTCGGGCAACCACGCTAAAGCCCAGTCGGTTTGGTCGTGTTCTTTTTTCACCGCGCCACAAAAAAGCTCGGCAGGCAATACAAACTGGTCCGCCAACTGGCCGCGCAAGTAGTCGCGTAAACCATCTTGATAAAACCAGCGCTGCTTTAATCCGGTGGTTTCATCGCTGAGCAACACTTCCAAACCAGGGCACAGCACCGCCTTGGCGCGTAACAAGTGCTCTAGTTTGCTGACTAAAATGCGCGCTGAATCAAAATATTTCGCTTCCGGCCAAAACCGCACCCGCGTGCCGGTGTTGCGTTTACCGACTTCGCCGATGACTTTTAAATCAGTCGTTTTGGCACCGTGCGCGAAGCTCATCAAATATTCCTGACCACCGCGCTTGATAAAAACCTCAAGTTTGTCTGACAGCGCGTTGACGACGCTAACGCCTACGCCATGCAAACCGCCGGAAAACGCGTAGTTCTTATTGGAAAACTTACCGCCCGCGTGCAAGCGGCACAAAATGAGCTCGACTCCTGACACTTTGTGTTCCGGGTGGATATCCACCGGCATGCCACGACCGTCGTCGATAACTTCACAGCTACCATCAGTAAATAATGTGACTTCAATGCGTTTCGCATGCCCAGCCAAGGCCTCATCAACCGCGTTATCAATGACTTCTTGCGCTAAATGGTTCGGCCGGGTTGTGTCGGTGTACATGCCAGGACGACGCTGCACAGGTTCAAGCCCCTGCAAAACTTCGATATCAGCGGCGTTGTAGTCATTTGCCATGAAAATAGAAAACCAAAGGAAAACGGATGCCGATGGTGGCGGGTTCGGGCTGTGCTTTCAAGCGTTGATGGTTATGGAACGCGAATACCAGGAATAGTGCTGCCTAAAAGTATCTAGGGACGTCCTGATTAACTGAAATTACAGTTGAAGCTAGCGCCGCCTCCCTCAGAATCCACAAAGCACAGCCGGAAAAAGACTACACTCCGCGCCCTCTAATTTCGCTCGGATTTCCTAGTTATGTCAGCACTTATTTGCGGTTCGCTTGCGTATGACACCTTGATGGTGTTTCAAGATCACTTCAAAAACCACATTTTGCCGGACAAAGTGCATATGTTGAGTGTGGCGTTTTTCGTGCCGGAAATGCGCAAAGACTTTGGCGGTGTGGCGGGGAACATTTCCTACAATTTGAATATGCTGGGCGGCAAGCCGCTGCCATTCGCCGCAGTAGGCTCGGATTTCACGGCGTATCGAACGCGCTTTGAGAAGTTGGGGATTTCCCTTGCGCACGTGCTGCAATTGGATGATTGTTATACCGCGCAGGCGTTCATCACTACCGATCTGGACAATAATCAGATTACTGCGTTTCATCCGGGCGCGATGATGCGCTCAAACGAGCAACATGTGAAAGACGTGATTGAAAGCGCCGGCATCACTTTGGGAATCGTCGCCCCGGATAGCCGTGATGCGATGCTGCAGCACGCCAACGAATTTGCTGACGCCGGTGTGCCGTTTATTTTTGACCCAGGTCAAGCTCTGCCGCTATTTAACGGCGAAGAGTTCAAACACTTCATTGAGCGTGCCAAATATGTTTGCGTCAATGACTATGAAAGCGCGATTTTAAGTGAGCGTACTGGTTGGAGCCCAGCGCAAATCGCCGAGCGCGTTGAAGCCTACATTATTACTCGTGGCGGCGAAGGCTCCGGTTGGATTACAAAAGCCGGCGAAACCCTGTTTCCGTGTGCCAAACCGAAGCGTATCGTTGAACCTACTGGCTGTGGCGACGCCTATCGCGCGGGCTTAATTTATGGCCTGATGCACGGTATGGATTTTGCCACGACCGCGCGCATCGCTTCGCTGGCGGGCACCATCAAAATTGAACATGCTGGCCCGCAAAACCACGTTTATACCAAGGAAGAGTTTGCTGAGCGCTTCCACGATGCCTTCGGCTACAGGTTCTAAATCGCTTAGGCTTACAGTGCCAGAAACCGCGCTCGATAGCCGCCTGGTGCAACACCAACACCGCGTTTGAACGCAATGCGAAATGTTTCTAAAGATTGGTAGCCGCATTGCTCAGCAATCTGGGCATGCGTCAGTTCAGTACTTTCAAGCAGCACGCGGGCTCGGCTTACGCGTTCGCGCTGTAGCCAAGCACCTGGTGCCATGCCGATGGAGTCCTGAAAATGCCGCAGAAAGGTGCGTTGACTCATCAAGGCCCGACGCGCCAAATCAGAAATAGCGAGTTGTTGGTCTAAACGCTGACTGGCCCAGCTTAAAAGCTCAGCAATCGCGCGAGCCGGGCTGCGTTCTAAACCCTCTTTGACCGGCGTTTCTACATATTGTGCTTGCCCGCCTTCACGGTGCGGTGCGGCGACCATCCGACGCGCAATGCGATTGGCGATCTGCGCGCCGAAGTCCCGTCGCACTAGGTGTAAACACGCGTCGATGCCCGCGGCACTGCCTGCCGAGGTAATAATGTTGCCGGTTTCGACATACATCACGTCCTTTGCAACGATAACGCTTGGATACATGCGCTTGAGTGCCGCGCTAAAAAGCCAATGTGTAGTCGCCGGGCGGTCGTCCAAAAGCCCAGCAGCACCCAAGACAAACGCGCCGGAACAAATGGAAAGCAGGGTGGCGCCACGCGCCGCAGCGAGGCGTAATTGTCGCAACAGCGGTTCTGGCGGGCGTTCGTCGATATCGCGCCACCCTGGAATAATGATGGTATTGCAGCGTGCCAAATCGGCCAGCACGCCGGTGGTTTGAATGCGTACACCGGCGATGCCGCGTTTTGGCCCAGCGTCTACCGGCACGATCAAACACTGATACCACGGCACACCCAGACTGGGCCGTGCCAGCGCGAATACTTCGGCCACGATCGCGTACTCAAACGTTCTGAGCTGATCGTAAGCAAGGATGGCCAATAATCCGGGTGCGCTGTTTGATTTGACCGATGTTTTGATCACGCCTGCGCTTTCCAGCGCGGGATGCGTGGTTTTCTTGTTGGCGATCTGGGATTTGCGCATGGCGGCGATTCGCACAACTACGGTTGGCGTAAAATAACCATACCGCAGTTTATGCGCCAGTGGTAATTTAGTCATTCGTGGCTGAATTTTACGCTCAGCAAGAATGGCGGAAAATAACCAGACTATGGCTATTCAGCCACTCTGCATTGTGCCCCCGTTCGCTTACATTGCAGGCACCAGTAAACAAAACGCCTTGCCGTCATGCTTGAACTACGAACCCTTTGCGAGTGCTGTGGCTGCACTGTGAATCCAGAAAGCAACTCGGTTTTCATTTGCAGCTTTGAATGCACATTTTGCGCGCAATGCAATGCGCAAAGCTTGCAAGGCATTTGCCCAAATTGCGGCGGCGAATTACAGCTGCGGCCAAGTCGAATGCCAAAAAGCGCAGCGTGCCGCGCCTTCAAGCTGCCCAGATCGCACGGCATCTAAGCAAATTAACCCATCCACAATCACTACGGAGTAAACCATGATGCATCCATTACAAATCCCTGCGCCAGCGAACTCATCGCCGACGGATTTCGATTTCCTTGTGGGCAACTGGAAAGTACAAAACCGCAAACTGAAAGCTCGGCTGTGCGCCTGCACCGAATGGCTGGAGTTTGAAGCCAGGCTTGAGATGCGAAAGGCGCTCAATAATTTGGGAAATATCGAGAATTTCTATTGCACGGTTGACGATCAGCCCTTCGAAGGCATGGCGATTCGGCTGTTCCAGACGCAAACGCGCCTGTGGACAATTTATTGGATTGACAGTAATGGCATGCGCATGGACCAACATCCTGTCAGCGGCTTTTTTGAGGCAGGGATCGGAAAGTTCTACGCACGAGATACCTTCGACGGCCGGGCGATACTGGTGATTTATCAATGGGATGCTACGGATCCGCAGCAACCGATTTGGTCGCAAGCGTTCTCGCTCGATGAGGGTCAGAGCTGGGAGTGGAATTGGGAGATGCGTTTGTCGCGGATTTGAAATGCGTCTCGGCTATGGCGGCGGACTGTTTAATACGTTTGCTGCCACAGCGCATAGCCATTAGCATCGGCGCCTTCAATTTTCATGGAAGTCCCATGCGTCGATTTTTAATTGCGTCTGATTGTTGCGTGGCGCTGCGGTGACTACGCTACTCAGCACAATCGCGCGTGCAGCGGGCATGCTTAAAGCCAGCGGCGCGTTAGTCGCTCATCACCACGATAACGCCTTGGACGAAGCGCGCGAGCTGGTGCTTCACGCGCTGCATTTGCCACACGATTTTCCGGCAAATTTGGCCGGTGCCAAGATGCTGGAATCAGAAATTGAGCGTGCGCTGGCATTGGTGCAACGGCGCATCACCGAGCGCATTCCGGCGGCGTATTTAACCGGCGTGGCGCGCTTCGCTGGTTTGGAATTTAAAACCGATGCACGGGCATTAGTGCCGCGTTCGCCGATCGCGGAGCTTATTGTGGAAGGTTTTGCCAGCTGGTTTGGCGACACGCCGCCCGCTGAAATTCTGGATTTGTGCACAGGCTCGGGCTGCATTGGCATCGCCGCCGCAAAACGTTTCCCACAGTCGCGCGTGATGCTGGCGGATTTATCCACGGATGCATTGGCATTGGCGGAAGAAAATATCGCCTTGCATGCGATTGGTTCGCGCTGCCGTGCGGTGCAGTCGGATTTGTTTGGCTCTTTGCACGGACGGTTTGATTTGATTTTATCGAACCCGCCTTATATTACCGACGCCGAATATGTCGCCATGGCACCTGAATATCGACATGAGCCAAAACTTGGGCTGACCAGCGGTGCTGAGGGTTTGGATCACCCGCTAAAAATTTTGCGCGACGCGGCGGGTTTTTTGACCGAGCGTGGCTTATTAATTTTGGAGGTCGGCGAAGCCGAACGCGCGCTGCGGCGATTACTACCCAAGCTTGCCGCCCGTTGGATTGAGTTTTCGGTCGGGCAAATGGGAGTGATGGCAATTGGCAGGCCGGGGCTGGAAGCGGCGACGAAAACTTTACGCGCTATCGTTCCAAACTAAAGCCAGCAGCTTTCTTAATCGCGTTCAAGATAAAGCTAGGGCTCCAGCGACTAAGCGCGGCGGGCGGTTGCGCCAAGGTTCGGCCTTCTTTGACCGCCGCTTGCGAGTTGGCCACGGCGCTAGCAATGCGCGCCATGCCAGCGGGGCCTTCTTTCGAGCAGCGCAGCGCTTCTAAGCCGAGGCGATCCCAACGCACCATGTGTTCGCTGGGTACTTTGACCCAATCCATGCCGTGTTCGTCGGTGCGGTTCAGCGGATCCCAAAATTTTGCACCCATTAACGCCAGCGCTTGTAAGCGCACGCGTCCGTGCAGTCTAAAACCCATCATGTCTTCATTGACCATCGCGACAAAGGCATAACCGTGTTGCATCGCGCAGGGGTGGCCATAAACACGCCCGATCACGACGTTATCGTGATTGCGCGCGAGGTATTCACAAATCGTGTCAAATCGGGTGCGTGCGTTGGCCATCTCAACCCGGAGTAGTGAGCGGAGCTTGAGCATATCGCAGTCTTTGCGATTTTGCTTTTTTGCTGCGGTTGCACACTTGCGGCTGCGCAAAAATTTGGGTTTTGTGACATAAAATGCCTTGACATACTATGTCTTAAGCACATAGTCTTTGCTGACTGAGTCACTCTAACGAAGCAAATTAGGAGTCCACAATAGTGCGAAAACTCATTGCAAAAGTTGAGCCCGCAGCACATGCCGCCGCGCTGCAACTCGGATTGTCTGGCGCGGAATTGGAGCCACTGATCGGCACCGTGCCGGTCGTGCAGGTATGTTTTACCGGCAGTGATCGTTTGCCCATTTATGTCACGGATGCGGGCACACAACTTCTGTGCATTAGCTATCTTTTTCAAGAGCGCGACGTCAAAGTCAAATCACGCACGACGTTGTTGGAAACTTTATTGGATCTCAATCCGAGCGTGCCGCTCTCGGATTTTGGCCGTATCGGCGAGCATTACGTCTTGGTCGGGGCGCTAAGCCCGAACTCAAGCATGGAAGATTTGGCATTGGAACTTGCCACCCTCAGCGATAACGCAACGGATGCGTTGGCCACGCTGAAAGACTTTTTAAAGGTTTAACGTTATGTCTTGGTGGGATGATGTTTTAAATTTGCTGCGCGACGAGTTCGCCAGCCCTGATGCAGTGGTTCCAAGTGAACCGGCAACCGCACGCCAAGCGGAAGTCTTGCTTAAGCGCACCACGCGCGAGCTGGGTGCGGCAAAAGCACGCGCCGAAGCAGCCCGGCGGCGCATGCTGCGGGCGCAGGATGATTTGCTCGCGCTATCGCGCAGTGAAAAGCAACACGCCAGCTACCGCGACCGCTTGACTGTATTGGCAAAAGCAATTTCCCATGAAAGCGAGCTCGTTGCAGCGTTTGACGCACATATTTTGCGCCTCAGTGAAGTACACAATCGGGTTCAGCACGAGTACGCCAAATTTGAGCGCGATTTGCAGATGGCGCGTACCGCGCATGCGACGGCGGCGGCGACGCAGCGGGTAAAGCCCAACTTAAAAGCAAGTGCAAAACCTACACCGAGCAACGCGCCCGCCGGTTTTCGCCGCGCTCGTGGCGCCAACGTGATGGATGCGTTGAAAAAGGCACCCAAGCGATGACCGCATATCCACTCAAAGCCAAACTACCCGAACGATGGGCCAGCAGCGTGCAAGCGATAAAAGCGGTGCAGGTGGCGTTCGATGTATCTGAAGCGGTACTGGAATCCGTGCGCAAGACGGCGTTTGAGTCCAGCCTTTCCACCTCCGATCAAGTGCGCGTGGTACTAGGGCTGGAAATCGTGCGGCAAGCCAAGCGCCCACGATTGACGATTAGCCTAAATAATGAAGATTACGAAGTTTTGGGGCAGCGCTTTGGCCTAGCACCGAGCGATCATCTAGGGATTAAGGAACAAGTGATCGCGACCTTGGTTGTATTTAGTCAGACGGCGAAAGCCACCGATAAGCATTCCGTGAAAAAAGCGCGGATTGGGGTCAAGCCATGAACGAAATTTTGAATGCCATCATAAGTTTTCCGGGGATTGTGCCTTCGATAATTTTAGCGGTGCTTATTATTTTCGGCCTCTTTGCGATCGCCGGTTTTTTGGATATTCATCATGTCGGGCCGGATTGGGGAATCGATTTGCACCACGGAATTGATCTCAATCACGACGGACACGCCGATGCTGCGCCAGAAATGTTGGTGGCACTGGGCTTTGGGCGGATGCCGTTTTTTGTCGTGGTCAGTTCTATCGGCTTTGCTTGGTGGGCGGTGACGATGGCAGCGCAAATATATCTGGTGCCGCTGATTCCATTACCGAACTGGATCACCGGCGCCATAGTGCTTGTACTTGCTTTTTTTATAGCGCTGCCAATGGCTGCGATGGTTATTCGCCCGTTAAAGCCGATTTTTGCGGATCGTGGTGAGGGTGCCCGCCCGCTAGATTTTGTTGGTCGTGCCTGCAAGATCGTCACCGGCAGTGTGGATGAGAAATTTGGTCAAGCTGAAGTCATTGTTGATGCCGGTGTGCACCACATTGTGCAGGTCAACGCGCGTTCGCCAAATTCCCTAGTGCGCGGCAGTACCGCCCTGATTTTGCAATACGACGCCGATACCAAACGCTTTGAAGTGGAGCCCTACGACTCTTAAATGCAACTAAATAAAGAAAATTCTTCGGAAAAATTCGTCATCGCGAGGAGCGCAGCGACGTGGCGATCTCAGTGCACAGAGATTGCTTCACTTCGTTCGCAATGACGGATTTCACTGACTCCTTGCCAGCTGTATTTCCCACCTTTCTAAGAGGGCTACACCATGACCTTATTCTGGATTATCGTCGCGCTTGCCGTTTTTTTCGTGTTGGTATTTTTGACCATGCTCGCCAAGTTCTATCAAACGGTTGAGCAGGGCCAAGCCATGATTGTCAACACCATGCGCACCGAGCCCGAAGTCAGCTTTACCGGCAAAATGGTGATCCCGATTTTGCACCGCAAAGAAGTGATGGATATCTCGCTGAAAACCATCGAGATTGATCGCTTTGGCAAGGAAGGTTTGATTTGCAAAGACAATATTCGCGCCGACATTAAGGTCAAGTTTTTCGTGCGCGTCAATAAATCGGTGGATGACGTACTGCGGGTGGCGCAAGCCATCGGCTGCGAGCGCGCATCGCACCAGGAAACGCTGGACAATTTATTCTCTGCAAAATTTTCTGAAGCCCTGAAAACGGTCGGTAAGTCGATGGACTTTGTCGATCTGTATCAGGCGCGGGATCGCTTTCGCGATGAAATTATTCGCCAAATTGGGCAGGATTTATCCGGCTATCATTTGGAAGACGCGGCGATCGATTACATCGAACAAACGCCGCTGGAAAAGCTAGATCCATCGAATATCTTGGACGCGCAAGGCATCAAGAAAATAACTCAGTTAACGGCCGAAGAAAACATTCGCACCAACGAATTTCGCCGCAATGAAGAGATGCAAATCAAAAAGAAAGATGTAGAAACCGCGGAGGCTGTGCTTGAGCTAGATCGGCAACAAGCTTACGCGCAAGCGCATCAATTGCGTGAGATTTCGATTACCAAATCCCGCGAAGAAGCCGAAGCCTCGAAAATTGCCTCGGAGGAGCGCGCGAAATCCGAATTGGCACGTATTTCATCCGATCAGATTATTGCGGTACAAACCGAAAACCTGAAACGCGAAACGCAGGTGGCGGAAAATAATCGACATCGCGCCGTGGCTATCGAAGAGGAAAAAGTCATTCGCGCGCGCAAGTTGGAAATTGTGGATCGCGAGCGCGAAGTGGCGCTGCAAGAAATCGAACGGGATCGCCAGTTAGAAATTCAAAAGAAGGCGATCGCTGATGTGATTCGTGAGCGCATTGTGGTGGAACGCACAGTGGCCGAACAAGAAGAAGCGATCAAAGATATCCGCGTGATTGCCGATGCCGAGCGCACCAAAAAGGCCTCGGTCGTGTTGGCCCAGGGTGAAGCGGAGCAAAAGTTCATCTCCAGTATTAAAGAAGCTGAGGCCAGCGAGCAACGCGCGAAACATCAGGCAAATCAAGAGCTTACCCTTGCCGACGCGCGCTTAACGGTGGCCGCGAAAAGCGCCGAGGGCAAAAAGCGCGAGGCCGAAGGCAACGAAGCAACTGCCGCAGCACCTGGGCTTGCGGAAGCGCGCGTGATGCTGGCGAAGGCGGATGCGACCGAGAAAGAAGGCTTGGTCGGCGCCCGCGTGCGGCAAGCCGACGCCGATGCGGCGTTGAAAGTGGGGCAGGCGAACGCAGAATCGCTGCGCCTGAAAATGGAAGCCGAAGCGGTTGGTCGTGAAAAGCAAGGTTTGGCGGAAGCGAGTGTGCAAACCGCACAGGCTGAGGCCTCGGCGCGTCAAGGTGTTGCCAGCGCCGAAACACTGCGGCTGAAATTGGAAGCAGAAGCGACTGGCAAGCAATTGCTTGGCGCTGCCGATGCCAGTGCGATTGCCGCGCGCTTCAGCGCGGAATCGATCGGCTTAAAAGACAAGTTTGCCGCGATGAGCGCGATGAGCGAACAAACCCGCGCGCACGAAGAGCTGCGCCTGCAAATGGACTATGCCCACATCCAAACGCTGAAAGGCATCGATGCGAACCAAGCGATTGCACGTGAGCAAGCCAGCGTTTTAGGCCGCGCATTGCAACAGGCGAAAATTGAAATCGTCGGCGGCGATGGTGATTACTTCGAGAAGTTCATGAATAGTTTGAGCTTGGGCAAAAGCATTGATGGCGCGATCAGCAAAAGCACCTTGCTCAGCCAAGCTACCAAAGATCACCGCAGCGGTAAGCGCGATTTGGTTAGCGATGTGAAAGACATCGTTGGGGCCTTAGGTGGCGCGAGTGCGGAGGTGCGCGATTTGAGTGTGAGCACCTTGATTCAGCAGCTTTTGGCCAGTGGCAAAACCGATAAAGCGGCGTTGAAGAAGTTGGTGGACGGGTTGTAGGAATGTTTTTAGTACGGGAGCAACCGGTAAGCTTTGCTGCGAAATGCCAGAATCTGTCATCCCGGCGCACGCCGGGATCCATGGAGCGGCAATGCTGCAATGACCCGACTGGCTGCGTCGCCATCATGGATCCCGGCGTTCGCCGGGATGACGTTCGTGCGATTTTGGCTGTCCTACCGCCAAATAATGCAAAACTTCCTTTTGGAAACCCCTAATGTCTGACCCCGCTAGCTTCGAGCTATTACGCAAACGCCTGAGTGCCGCAGCTGCGGTGGTGCGTGGCAAAGCCGACGCGCTTAACGCGCAGCGTTTGGCAATATTTGGCCGTGTCGAGCCCAAATTATTGGCGCGCTTAAGTGCGCGCACCGAAAACAACTGTGTCGCGCGCGATGTGGTTCGGGTCGGGGATTTATTGCTGTTTGGCTATCAGGTGTTTATCGGCTTGAAGCGCGAAACCACGATCAATGATGTGTTTTGCTTATATCGCCTAAAAGATCACAGTGAAGCTGCTGAGTTGGAGACAGTGGCAATAGAATCCAGCTTTCTAAGCGACAGCCGTTTTGCCAGCGATTTTAAGGAGCTGATTACTTATTACAAAGCCACCACGTTAGAACAGTTGCGCGTTGTCAACGACAAGCTGTTGATGCTGTTTCGCACCGGCAGCCAGTTGGGGGATCGCAAGGTATTTCGTTTTGCGATTGATCCCGGCACGGGTGGGAAAACGGGTGCGGTGCAATACATCGACAACCGCGGCGAGCGCGACCATGTGCTACCGCCGGCGTTTGACTTTGAATGGACCAACGTTACCCGCGAAATGCATGTGCTCGGGCGGCACCCGCATGTCAATATTCTGGATACCGTGTTTGTGGAAACCGTGGGCGGTGATTTGACCGTCAAGATCGAAAATAATACCGAAACGGGCTTAGGCATTTATGCCGAATTGGTTGACGACAAAACGCAATCCTTGGCCGACGCGGAAATAAGTTACGCCGATCTGCGCCACCAGCTGTTGATTCGCGTTAAACCCTATCGTGAAGTGGACAGTCGCTATTTAATTTTCAACAAGCGTCTGAAGTCAGTACTGCGGTGTGACGAAATTGGCGTCTCTTGTGTACAGCTGCCGGAAGATCATGGCATTGTTTTCCCGGGCGGCTATGCCTTAGAAAGTGGTGAAACCAAACGCTTTAGCGAACTCGGTTTGAATTTTGATGGTTTTCGCCTAAAGCGGGTGATTCGCGCGCCGAATGGCGAAGATGTGCTGTATGTGTTTTACGAAGAAATTGGCGGTCGATATGGTTTGTTACCTTACAACTTAATTGACCGTGCCATCGGTCAGCCACTCATGGCGCACGGCTATGCGCGCTACGTCGATGGTTCGATTTTGCTGTTCGTGCCGGAAACCGGTGAATCCAGCCGCCTGCACGCGATGCAGCTTTGGCGCACGCCGTTTTCGGATAGCGAACATGCGGCGAACGCCAAGGCTGCACCGGGCTTACTTGGGCGCTTGGGCAATGCATCGCTGGTCCGGGCGCTGGCGGAATTGCGTCAATTGACGCAGTTAGCCGAAGATGCGCGGGTAATTGGACAATTTGAGCGCTTGTTCAAGCTGGGGCAAAAATGCTCGGAAGGCTACCTTTGGCTCAGCGAACCGGAAGCCGGTGCGCTATTACCCGATGTGCAGGGCCTAGCGCGCACCGCAAAAAGCGCGCTGGAAGCATTCGAGCAGCTTGAACAGGCAAAGCTTAAAGCAGCCAGTGCAGTCAAACAGCAAGCCACGGCAGTACGCGAGCTCATTAGCATTGTTGCGGCGAAACTGTGGCAAAAACCGGAAGACTTTACCGACGCGATCGTCAGGCTCAAGCGTAAACGCGGCGAGCTAAACGCCTTAGCCGAGCAAGCACATGTGTTGCCCGGCGATATCGATCCCTTGGATAAGGCGATCACCGAGGAGCTGGACCGCATCGGCGCGCGTGCGCTTAAGTTTTTTGCCGACCCGGCGGCATTCGCCTCGCTCAAAGATGGCTTGCGTCGCGCCAGCATTGAGCTAGATAAAGCGACCGGCAGTAGCGCCCTCAAAGTAATCGCCACAGAGCTGGATACCTTCGCGGAATCCCTGGATGGTTTGACCGAACTGGTGTCCAGTTTCGAGCATTCTGACCCGCAACAGCGCGCTGATTTATTAAGTGCAACTGGCACGCTCTACAGTGACGTCAATCGGCTGCGCGCTGGTTTACGTGCGAAGCGCGATCAGTTGCTAGAGCGTGAGCAGGGCGCGGAATTTGGCGCGCAACTGCAAGTACTTGAGCAGTCCTTGGCAAGCACCATTTCCCGGTCGGAAACACCAGAAGCCATTGATGAAGCGCTGGCCAAAGCGCTGAGCCAGTTGGAGCAATTAGACGGGCGTTTTGCCGATCAACCGCAGTTTGCCGCTGAGCTAAGTAGTCGGCGCGAAACCACGCTGGAAGCTTTTTCCGCGCGGCGCGAGCAACTCGCGGCCTTACGCGACAAGCGCGCGCAGGGCTTAAAGGAATCCATCAGCCGCGTATTGGAAGGGGTGCCGCGCCGTGTGGCCAAGCTCAGCCGGAATGAGGACATTCACGGCTTTTTCGCCGGCGATAGCCTGGTTGAGCGGGCGAGCAGCCAAATTGCGGACTTGCGCAAACTCGGCCGCAGCGTGGACGCCGATGAACTCAGCGGCAAGCTGCGTTCCTTGCGCGAGTCGGGCTTGCGCGATGTACGTGATCGCATCGAGCTTGGGCAAGATGGCAATACCTTAAAGTTAGGCAAGCATCGCTTTTCTGTCGCCAATCGCGCCCTCGATTTGGCAATGAGCTTTGATAGCCAAGGCTTAAACGTCAGCCTGACCGGTACCGACTATCGTAAGCGCATCACGGACAGCGCGATCGAGGCGTTTAAGCCCGTGTGGCAGCAAATTTTACCCAGTGAGAACCAACACGTTTATCGCGCCGAATATCTGGCGTACCGCCTGTTTCAGGCATTGCGCACCGACGCCAAAGCCGAGGGTGGAAACGTGGGCGAACTCAGCGCGGATGAGCGCGCAGCATTGCGTGACGCTTTGCTGGAAGCACCCAAAGATCACAAGCAAAAGTTGATCGAACAGATTAATTTGGTCGCGGCCAAGCGGCCGATGGATGACTATCAGCGCGGTGTGCACGATCGGGATGCGGCGCAAATTTTGTATGCGGTTGCCAAGCTAGACGAACACGCCGGCGCACTGCGCACCCGCGCACCGGCACGGGTATTGGCGCAGGCGTATTTCGCCGGTTTGCGCGCTGAACCGGCAAACGAGCTTAAAGCGACCGCGGCCGGTTTACGCTGGCTGGACGGGCAAAATCAGCCGATTGTGATTCCGGAAAGTTGGCTCAAGGCGTTAACGTTGATTGCGGCCGAACTTAAGTTTGACGGTGAGCTAAGCATTGCCGCCGCACAACATTTGATCGCCGCACTCGGTTCCGGGGATAGTTTTCCCGCCACGGGCACGGCATTGGATTTGGCGGCGAAAATTGAGGAGGTCGTGCCCAAAGCACTGTTAACGGGCTTGAAAGATTCCCGCGCGCCCTTGGGCGAACGGCTGAATTTGCTCAATGCCATTGCCAGCAGCGTTGATAGTTCAGTAGACGCTAATTCGCCAACTGCTGGCCCAGCGAGTGCGGATGTGCGCTTAGAGGCCGCCGCGATTGTGTTACTTGCCTTGCCCCGAAGCCGCACCAATGTCGAGCTCGCAATCCGCTTGGATAGCATGTTGGGCGAGCATGCGCGCATCGCTGATGGCAAATATCAGCTTGATTTACCGGAATTTCTGGCGCGCTTAAGCCAGTTCGAGCGCGTGACGCTGCCTGCGTTTAAGGGTTTTGCCCAGCGCAAGTCACAGCTGCTAGCGCTTGAGCGGGAACGCTTAAAACTAAGCGAATTGCAGGCGAAACCATTGGCCGGGTTTGTACGCAATCGCTTGATCGACGAGGTTTATTTGCCCTTGATCGGTAATAACCTGGCCAAACAGATCGGCACTTTAGATGACAAACGCGCGGATCGCTCAGGCATGTTATTGCTGATTTCGCCGCCCGGCTATGGCAAAACCACGTTGATGGAATACCTGTGTGACCGCTTGGGCATGATTTTCGTGCGCGTCAATGGCCCAACCTTGGGGCATGAGGTGGTGTCCTTAGATCCGGTCAACACTAGCCACCGCGGCGCATCAGAGGAGTTAGCAAAACTCAATCTCGGCTTAGCGATGGGCAATAACGTGATGCTGTATTTGGATGATATCCAGCATCTGAGCCCTGAGTTTCTGCAAAAATTTATTAGCCTTTCGGACGCGACCCGCCGAGTCGATGCGATTGTCGACGGGCAGGCGGTGACTTTGGATTTGCGCGGCAAACGCTTTGCCATTGTGATGGCGGGTAATCCGTATACCGAAACGGGCGAAGTATTTCGCATTCCGGATATGTTGGCGAACCGCGCTGATGTGTATAACTTGGGCGATGTTTTATCCGGGCGCGAGGCGCTGTTCGCGGATTCCTACATTGAAAATTGCCTCAATGCGCACCCGCTGACCGCAGCGATTAGCGAGAAGGGGCGGGATGCGGTGTTGGCCTGCATGCGGCTTGCCGCAGGTAGCGAGGCGGAGTTGCCGCCAGAGCTGTCATTGGAAGCGATAGAGGTGCTGAAACGCATGATCAGCATTCGTGACGTGCTCGCGCGCGTCAACGCCGCCTACGTTGGCAGTGCCGCGCAAGATGACTCCTTCCGCACCGAGCCACCGTTCAAATTGCAGGGCAGCTATCGCAATATGGTCAAACTGACCGCGCAGCTCAGCGCGCTGATGACGAGCGCTGAGCTAGACGCGCTGATTCGCGACCACTATCGCGGCGAGGCGCAAACCCTAGGTGCGCGCGCCGAGGAAAATCTGCTCAAGTTGGCAGCGCTCATCGGGCAACCTACAGCCGATGAAAGCGCGCGCTGGATTACGCTGTGTGAAAACTTCCGCGCCCAGCAAAAGCAAGGCGGTAAAAACAGCGATGGCAGCACCAAAATTGCGAATCTGCTTGCCGATATTTCATTGCAAATCGAAAAGCAAACTAGTGCGGCGGACGAACAGCAATCCAGCAGCCGCAAACTGAGCGAAGCGTCGAGTAAAGAAATATCCGGTGCGCTCAAGGTGCTGGCGTATTCCGCGCAGGCCGCCGGTGTAGCAAATGCGAATAAAACCAATGCCCTAGTCGCACCACCGGAGCTGTCGCACGCGCTGGAGCGGCTAGTGAAATCCTACGAGGAAACGCTGGTGCCACTGGTGTCGGCGATGCACCACAAAATGACGCTAGATCATTCGATCTGGGAACACGTGCGGCAAGTGCGCACCGATTTAGATGAGCTGGTGAAGCGTGGGAAGACGCGGGGGCCGGGGTTTTGATCCAGCTAAATTCTTCTTTCAGCGCAATTTACAAATGTTTCGAAGCATCCATTCGATCATGCAAAACCCGAACAATATTAATGCCGTACGGGGTAATGCGAAAGTAGATCATGTGCCGCTCAACTCTACCGCGCCGGTAACCAGTTCGGATGTAGTCATAGGCCGGAAACTGTTTTGGTGCCTCGGCCAATGCTTCGAACGCGGTGACCAAAACATCTAAGTAGTGATCGGCCTGATCGGAACCCCATTGAAGTGGGGTGAAACCCCAAATGTTCTGTAAGTCACTTTCGGCGGCTGGGCTGAGGCGATACTCAGCCATGCTTGGCACGCATACGCAATTTGAATTCTTCAGGGTTAAATATACGCGGCTCGCCGCTGTTTTCACCGGCAATCAGAGCTGCACGTACTGCTTCAACTTGTGCACCACGTTCTTGATCGCGGCGAATTAGGTCACGAATAAATTCACTGTCGTTGGTGTAATGGCCTGCGTCAATCTGCGATTTGATCCAACGGTCTTGCTGGTCGGTCAACGTAATCGTTTTTCGAACTGTAGACATTGGGTAACTCACATAATCATATAATTGGTGCAGTTTGGCGACAAATGCGCGCTTCCTGCAATAAATTTGGCAGACGAGTCTTCCGGCGTAAATTGAGTTTTGTAGGACTGAGTAGCAAATTCAATTTTCCCGCCCCCTGCTACCATGCAAGCCCGTTGCCCAGCACTCAGCCCGCCATGATTGATCTTTACTCAGCGGCCACCCCAAATGGCCATAAAATTTCGATAGCGCTTGAAGAATTGGCGTTGCCATACACCTTGCACGAGCTCAGCCTGACGGCGGGTGATCAGAAGCAGCCGTGGTTCTTGAAGATCAATCCCAATGGCAGAATCCCTGCGATTGTGGACCGCGATGCAGGCGATTTTGCGGTATTTGAGTCGGGCGCAATTTTGATTTATCTCGCGGAAAAAACCGGCAGGTTAATGCCGCTAGATGCGAAAAGTCGTTCGCGGGTGCTGCAGTGGCTGATGTTTCAAATGGGCGGGATCGGCCCAATGATGGGCCAAGCCAATGTGTTTTTTCGCTATTTCCCCGAGAAAATTCCTGCGGCGATTGATCGCTACCAGGGCGAATGCACACGGCTTTTCCGGGTGTTAGATACGCATTTGAAGGAATACGAATATTTGGCGGGTGATTATTCGATCGCTGACATTGCAAACTGGGCTTGGGTGCGTACGCATCGCTGGAGCGGTGTTTCGATCGAGGGCATGCCCGATCTCAAGCGCTGGATGGATGCTATTCGCGCCCGGCCAGCGGTGCAAAAAGGCATTTTAATGCCGGCATCCACCCTCAATTTGCAGACCGATGAGGACGCCCGCGCGCAGCAATTTGCCGAGGAAGCCCGCAAGTTATTGGAGACTGGTCAGTCGCGTACCGGTGCTGGGACACGATGAAACTCTACATTACGCCGCGCGCGCCCAGCCCACGCCGAGTTACGATTTTTCTAGCGGAAAAAGGTGTTACCGACATTGAATTTATTAATGTCGACATCGCAGGAGGCGAGCATAAACAAGCGCTTTATCTTGCCAAGAGCCCGCTCGCGTAGGTGCCCGCGCTGGAGTTAGACGAAGGTCGTGTTTTGACTGAAGCCAGCGCCATTTGCAGCTATTTGGAAGGCCGCTATCCCGAGCCGAATCTGCTGGGCGTGGACTTTGAGGAGCGCGCGTTTATTGAAATGGCAAACCGGCGCATAGAGTTTTATCTGCTCGCAGGTTTCGCCAATTGCATACGCCACACGCACCCAGGAATGGCCTCGCTTGAGCAGCCGCAATTCCCAGAATTTGGGCGTTCCCAAGGTGAGAAGGTGCGCGTTTTTGCGCGCTGGCTGGATGGCGAACTAGCACGTCAAAGCTATGTTGCGGGCTCGCGTTTTACCGTGGCTGATATCAGCGCTTTTGTTGCACTAGAGTTTGCGCGCGGGCTGATGAAATTCGCACCGGTTGAACAACGTTTCCTTCATTTAGTGGGGCGCGCGTCAGCCAAAGTCGTCACTTTGTTACGAGGAGGGTTGCCGGGTGAGTTGCCACCGGATACCGCAATCCTATTCGTCGGCTTTTCCTATGCGGATATTCCGTTGGGTAAGACATTCTCTGTTGCCTTTCCTACAGATAAGCCAAGTGAAGCAGTTCAGTGCGCGTCTCGCATTATTGCGGTAACCCAACAATTCGGTAAGCCTATTAACGAAATTCCACATGGTTGGAAAACTATCTGCGCAGTGGAGTTTCCTGCAGGCATACCGCAACTGGTACGGGAGTTAGCAACGGTCGAATCGTGGTACGAGAATAGCAATGGACTATGCATCTCGGATCCCGCAACGGTCATTGCTATAACTGAAACTCACAATGCCTCGTGACCCATGCTTTGCGCCGCGAACGCTTGCCTTAGCTAAAATTATCTACTAACTCGTAGCGCTATTTTTCCGCATCCCCAAATACACCACCAACCCCGCCAGTAATAGCCCAGCACCCCAAATGAGCGATTGCATGCCGGTGCCAACCAACGCCCAGAGGCTGTAAATAAACGCCGCAATCGCAACCAGCTTCTTTGCCAAACTGGCACGCGGGTTCATGCGTAACCACGCTGCAGCACAAATGGCATAAGGCAGTAAGGCCGCAGCAGTGGACAGCAAAATCGAGAAGCTAAATAGCGTGACCAAGCTTGCGCTTGAATTTGCAATCACTAACGCGCTTGCTAAGGTGCTTGAGATCAGCAGACCCAGCCAAGGCGTCTGACGCGCGTCCATTCGCGCGAAAGTTTTCGGAAACAAGCCATCTTGCGCTGCCGCCAATGGCGCTTGCGCCTGCGTCAAAACCCCACCGTTTAAGGCGCCAAAAATTGAAATCATCGCAATCACGCCAACGGCAATGCCAGCGCCTGGACCCCAAAGGCGGCTGGCGGCATCGGCCATCGGTGCGGTTGAATTTTGCAACTCCGCTGCTGGTAGCAAGCCCAGCACGACAGTGCACACCAACATTGTCGCGATCCCGGCAATCAACATGCCCATCAAGGTTGCGCGCGGCACATTGCGCTCTGGATTTTTGATGGTGCTGGAACAAACCGTGGCACTTTCCAAACCCAGAAATGCCCAAAGCGTCAACGCCGCGACGGTGCTGGAAACGCCGACTAAGGATTGCCCGCTGGGGTTGAACGGTTGATACGCACCCGGCTCGATATAGAAAAGCCCGACGATGCTAAACAAAACTAAGGGAACTAACTTAATTAAAGTGGTCAGCAATTGCATGCGCCCACCTTCGCGCGCACCAGCAAGGTTAACGCCAGTGCAAAGCCATAACGCCGCCAGTGCGCACAACATGCCGCGAAATGGAGTCGCGGTCGCTTGTGGAAATACCGCGCTGACACCGCCCGCAAACGCCACCGCCAACGCGGCGTTGCCGCACCACTGGTACACCCAAAAGCTCCAGGCCACCAGAAAGCCAATTTTGTCGCCAAAAGCGGCGCGCGCATAGGCGTAAACCCCGCCGTTCGCTGGAATTGCGCGCGATAACCAGGCAAATACCATCGCCAAAGTCAGCGCGCCGGCAAAAGTAATACTCCAGCCCAATAAACTTGCCGCGCCATAGGGCGCAAGCGTCGCTGGCAATAAAAAAATACCGGAGCCAATCATGATGCCAACAACTAAGGAAGTCGCGGTCCACAAGCCCAAAGGCCGCGCTTGGGCGACTGGGGCAACTGGCTCTGCTTGGTTCACTTAAATGTCCGGCGCGTCGCGATAAGCGCGGCGTAATAATTCATGGAAATGATGCACAGCGTTTTCGCGCAACGGATTCAAACGGCCCGCCTCGTAGGATCCCGAAGCTAGGCCACGTTGTACGTGTTCACAAATGCTGATGTCTTCTTGCTGCACTTCGTCGGAAAAACTTTGATCCGCCGCACGGCGGGCGGTTACCGCATCGGTAACAGGCTCGTCGATGTAAAAATAATCGTATTCGACCCGGCAATGGTTTTCGTCGACCGGCAAAATTCGATTGCTTTGCAGCCGTCCAGGCAACAAATTCAACATCGTGTTCGGATAAATAAAATAATACAGCGCATCGCCACTGCCATATAGCTCCGCATCGCTTTGCAGCGGGCTGTATTGATACGAAAACCAATCACCGGTTTCAGTGATGTACTGACGATAGTCCAACAAGCTATTCAAACCCGGATGGATATGCGGAACGTGGTAGCCCTCCAAATAATTGTCGCAATAGACTTTCCAATTGCAGGCAACGTCATAACTGACGCGTCGGTGGAATACATAATCTTTCGGCGACAACGTGCGTAATTGCGTATCCCAGCCCGCAGTGAATTCGCTAAACGCGGGCGCTTGCTCGCTGCCGACAAAAATCAAACCCTGCCAAAGCTCAACCCGCAATTCCGGCAGACGAATAGCGGCCAGATCAAAATCTTCGGCCTGCGCCATTTCGGGTGCGCTTTTTAGCACGCCATCTAAGCCGTAGGTCCAGCCATGATATTTGCAGCGCAACACTTTCGCACCCTTGCCCGCACACAATGCCAGCGGCCCGGCGCGGTGCCTGCAGACGTTGTGATAAGCCCGTAAACGGCCCTCAATATCGCGGATCAGCACAATCGGCAGGCCGGCAATATCGGTCACTAAATGATCACCAGCATCCGGCAGTTGGCTATTGTGTCCGAGCAACTGCCAGCTTTTCGCAAAGATCGCGTGGGCATCCAATTCGGGCATGCGCGGGTCAGTAAAATAGCGCGCCGCCAACGCACGCGCGTGGCTGAGGGGTTGAGACGTGAGTATGGTTTCGGATTTGAGATCAAGCATAGTTAAGCCCGCAAAAGCTCATTGATACTGGTCTTGCTGCGGGTTTGCGCGTCGACTTTTTTGACGATCACCGCGCAGTAAAGTCCATGGCTGCCATCTGCCGCTGGCAAGCTTCCGGATACCACGACCGAGCCCGCAGGCACGCGGCCATAGCTCACCTGTCCGGTCGCGCGATCAAAAATACGCGTGCTTTGGCCCAGATATACGCCCATGCCGATCACGCTGCCCTTCTCGACAACCACACCTTCAACCACCTCCGAGCGCGCGCCAATAAAGCAGTCGTCTTCGATGATCGTCGGTGTTGCTTGCAAAGGTTCAAGCACACCGCCAATGCCGACACCGCCACTCAAATGCACACGCGCACCAATTTGCGCACACGAGCCCACAGTCGCCCAGGTGTCGACCATGGAACCCGTGCCGACAAAAGCGCCAATATTGACGAAACTTGGCATTAGCACGACATCGCGGCCGATATGCGCACCGCTGCGAACCACCGCGCCAGGCACGACGCGTATCCCTAAATGCGCAAACTCCTCTGAGTCGCCAAAGCGCAGCGGTACTTTGTCAAAATAATTTTGTGGGCTTGCCAGCATGGGTTCGCTGTTATTGATGCGAAACGACAGCAAGACTGCTTTCTTGAGCCATTCGTGCACTAGCCAACCACCGGTACTCGGCGTCGCGACACGCGCTGTACCCGCCTCTAAGGCGCGAAATATTCGATTGATTGCATGCCGAAGGGCGTCTGGGCAATTCGCTGCGGTTAACGTGCCGCGCGACTCAAATGCGGCGTTGATATCGCCTTCTAGGCTTGCAAAAGGAACTTCAGTCATTGCGTTTCACATCTTTAAAAATGGATACGTGATGCTAGCCAATTCCGAGCAACTTTGTATTTCCATTCACCACGTTTCCCAACACCTAGAGGGCTTAATGCGCGCCAGCGGACAGCGGTAGAAATTTAAAGTAAACGTTGTGGCGATAGCGTCGTTGTTCGATTAGGGCTCAAAATCTTAGACACTTAAAAATTTTAATCTACTCGCAGCGCACGCTTGCAGCCAAGGTCACATTGCTTGCTGAATTGTGGTTTAATACGGCACTGTGCCGTACAAACTCAAAAAGTTGCTCTCATGCCTAGCGCCATTTCTACCGCCCGACTCGAAGCCAGAATCAGTATTGACCTGCATTCGATGCTCAAACGCGCCGCAGAACTTCAAGGCCGCACGATGACCGACTTTGTCGTGTCTGCGGTGCAAGATGCCGCCCATCGTGCCATAGCTCAGGCAGAGGTGACGCGGCTCTCGCTAGCCGATCAGCAATGCTTCGCCAATGCTTTGATATCGCCAGCACCCGCCAATGCGGCGCTCGAGCGCGCTTTTGCACGTCGCCAAAACCTCTTGCGCGTGTGAGCGCACAGTTTGTTGTTATTTCACTCAATGCTTTGCATGATCGCGCGGGATTTCAAAGCGGTTCGGATCCTTTAGATCGCTACTTTCGCGAGCAAGTTAGCCAGGATATCCGCCGTCGAGTAACGGCGTGTTTTGTGGCGATGACAGCTGAGCAAAAAGTCGCAGGCTTTTACACCTTGGCCTCGGCCAGTGTGCTGTTGACCGATCTTCCAGAAGTCATCAGCAAAAAATTGCCGCGTTATCCAACGGTACCTGCCGTTCGAATGGGGCGCTTGGCCGTGGCGCAGGAATACAAAGGCCAGGGTTTAGGTGGGGCACTGCTCGCTGATGCCCTCACTCGAGCAGCGAGCTCAGAAATTGCTGCTTACGCTTTGTTAGTCGACGCCAAGGATGAAACGGCGGCTGCTTTCTACCGACATCATGGATTTATCGAGCTACCTGAGGCACAGGGCACGCTGTTTTTGCCGTTGGCTGGGGTTAAAATTCGGTAGCTTTAGTGGCGATATCGTGTAAATTGCTCCTCAGCTTCTCAGAGACTTGACGCCATCGACCGCCTCTTTGGCGAGAGTAGCGCCTCTTTCGAGCGCGGCCTCGACTGGGTGCGCGTGATGACTTTTAGCTTGTGGCATTAGTCGAGTGGGATTGGAACCAAAATTCCCGATCGCTTTATCCAGAAGTTTTGAAAGAAGCTCTGGTTGAGAGTCCATTTCTAATCGATAGCCCTGAAATGCTAGGGCAGTAGCTGCCTTGAATTCGTAGTCTTCGATGAGCCGCGACAGCACATTCGACCGGGTGGCAAGCGTGTATCCGATCCAAATCAAGATGCCAAGCGGAGAGAGCTTTTGAAGCCACTCAACCCAAGTGGCATCTTTCGCAATCCATGCGCAAACGGCGACGTAACAAGCACCTATTCCCAAAGTCCAGTAGAAACCCAAATCGACCTTGCGACGTGACTCTGTTAGCTTGGTCGCATGCTTTGCAAATGAATCTGCAAGGCCCTGTCGATTAAGATCGGCGCGAGCTTTCCGGAGAAGCGTTGTCGCTTCATTTAGCTCGATAGTTTTTTGATCAAGTGCCAGGGTTGAAGTTTTTATTTGTTGTCGTGCAGTTTCGCTCTTTGTTCCAAGTTCGGCGAGCAACTTTTGAATCGCCGAATCAGCCTCCTCGGCGGTCGATTGGGCCTCTAGCGAAGCTTCTTTCGCTCCTATGGCCGCTGTTTTTTCGTGTTCAACGTCCGAAACAAAATTTGCGAACTTAGTATTCGCGCTACTGGACGCTGCCTCGACCGACGATTTGGCTCCAGCAAACACACTTAAGTGGTTTCGTATTCAAAAATTCTTTTGATGTATTTCGTGGAAAACCATCTAGCGAATTTGTAATTAGCCCTGGATCTGGAGAATTATTCAACTATCCTCACATATTGGATCACGGTACAACTTGGTCGGCTCTCTTGCCTCAAGAGCAAATTGAAGAAATGCGGTCTAAGGGATCAATCATTCATTTGGGCGTAAATCATTCGATGCACAGGAAGCCCGCAACTAAGATTTTTCGGTTGCCCACCAAGCGCTGAATCTGACAGTGTATTTTCTAACGTTTTTTGAACTTCCTGGTGACTTACCGGTGACTCACGCAAAATACTTCAAAAAATATTGGCATGGCCCGACGCTCGAACTCAAACCCAAATCAATTCAACATTGCTGTGGATATCTGCAGCCGCAGTCACATCGCTTGCTGAGTGGGGCTGCGCGATGACTGACTTAGTGGTGACGGCGGTGCAAGATGCTGCCCAACGCGCCATATCTCAGGCAGAGGTGACGCGTCTTTCGCACGCCGATCAGCTGTGCTTTGTAAATGCTTTGATATCGCCATCGCCGGACAATGGGGCGCTTGAGCGGGCGTTTGTGAGTCGTCGAAAGCTTTTGGGGTAGTGGCGTTTAGCGTTTTTGGGTTTAAAACCTAAAACACTTCAAAAGCAAAATCTATTAGCGGTGCATACCTACCACCGCAGACAAATTGATCTATGAAGTGGTGCCGACACACGGATTCGAACCGCGGACCTCCTGATTACAAATCGCATTGCAAACCCGAAACGCAGCAAAATCTAGCGAAAGACACCGTAAGCTTGCGTAATAAAAACCATTATAAAACAATGATTTAGCGTATTTTGGCGTAAGACTGCGTAGCTTGGAAAACTTTCGCGGTGTACCGCTAGTGTACCTCGACCGTACTTGCGCAGCGAACGAGAAGGTGACGTCCGGGCGGGCACCGGCGCGTTGGACATGTCACCACTTGCCCAAATCACACTCAAGCTTGCTGTAGCTACTTCACAGAGCTACAATAGGGGCATGGAATTTGAATGGGACGCTGACAAAGCGGCGCAGAACGTCCGAAAACATGGCGTGCAATTCAGTATTGCGGCCCGGGTGCTATTCGACCCGAACCGCGTTGAAGTGTACGACGGTCGCGAGGACTACGACGAAGACCGATGGGCCACCATCGGCTACGTCGACCCCAACCTGTTTTACGTGGTTTATACGGTTCGGGATGAGGAAACTATCCGGTTAATTTCAGCGAGAAAAGCGAATGAGCAAGAACGCAAACAATATCGTCAAGCTAACCCTTGACCCTAATAATTTGCCTCCGTTGACGGTGCAAGAACGCGCCCAACTTAAGGCGGTAGCAAATATGCCGGACGAGGCCATCGACTATAGTGATGCGCCCTACCTGCCGAATGCAATCTGGTTAAAGGCGGCCGATTTGGCGCTTTCCAAACAGCAAATCACTCTGCGCATCGATGCCGAAGTTTTGGAGTTCTTTAAACACACCGGCAAGCGCTACCAATCGCGAATCAATGCGGTTTTGCGTTCTTATGTGCAGGCAAGCAAGGCAAGCGCACGCGCTGGTGCGGCTTCAAAGCTAAAGGCTTTCTGAGTCTCAATCCTATGACCAATAGCGAAATACCTGCTCACCCAATCGAATCCAGTGAAATCTTGCCGCGCCTGAACGCCTACTTGCGACTGCGATACGCCCTTAAATTGAATCCCGCGCGAATTGCGGCAACGAATGCGAACGTAATCGACGCAAAACGCGCCGCTTTTAGTTTGTACCTTCGCGTTGCCAAAGAACAGGTGTTCTGGCCGCGCGGAACGATAGTCATAGCAAGAATATTTTTCAGTAAAACGCGACAAGGAAATGGCCGCTCACTTGTTCAGTTCCTAACCGAGGTGGCACGGGAACTAGATTACAAATTTCTAGGCATCGAATCCCCGAACGCCAACAGCCGCGCATTCGCGGCATCCTTGGGATTTGCTCTGGATCAAAAGTACGAGAAACTACTTTTGCCTATCGACTAGATGTCAAGAAAATGTGCGCTAGTGCTCATACTTCAGCCACCCCGAATCCCGCAAAACAAAAACCATCTCACGCGTCTGTGGCGTCACATCGAGCGCTATTCCTAAACTAAAAGCCTTCGCCCACGGCTGCAAATCACTGAGTTGCGTAATCACTTGCACCCTTGAAACCGTGGCGCTTGATTCCTGCACAGGCGCTGTAAAGCCACTCACTTCAAGCACTTTCACTTTGGCGTAGCAAAATCCGGTTTTGGTCGTGCTGGGTGACACGTGCTTGCGCCCCGCGTCGGTTAGTTCGAGGTGCAAAGAATAGTAGGGCTCTGCGGATTTGTCGGTCGGCGTTTCGCGAACTTCGGCGGTCAAGAAGCCAAGATTTACGAACTCTCTCAGGTTAGAAAATCCGCCTTTTGCCAAGGTGGCTGATAGCTCGGGTTTGGGTCGTGGCTCATTGCTATAACTAAACCCCACGTTGATATACACATCCGCCGGAAAAGCATTCGGCCCCAAGATGCCAAACTCATAGCAAGCAGGATTGGCGTCGAAATGGCGCTGAGCGGCGGCCGCAAAGTTTTCTTTGCTGGCGATTTCAGGGCCGGGTTTGCAGGCGCTCAGCGATAGGGCTGTAAGAACTATAATGATGGTGCGCATGTTGTTTCCTTTAGGCGTTGAGTGAATCGCTTTCTAAAAAGCGATAGATGGCTAGATTGATGATCGCAGCGCGGCCTTGGCCGGCGCGTGCG
>JAYVAQ010000080.1:0-4776 GCA_043750875.1 Rhodanobacteraceae bacterium | reverse complement strand
AATCTGATTCGCCTCCTCATAAATCAAAGTCGCATCAGTAGCAGGTATGCACGACGAATCTGTATCGCTCGGCTAGGCAAGCTTCAACGAGGCGTGGATTGCGACGTTATTCATTATTGCGAAATCGCTCTCGAAACTTGGCCGGCGCGATGCCTAGTACCTGTTTGAAGGTGCGCCTAAAACTCGATTCATCGGCGAACCCTAATTTCGTAGCAATCTGCGCCACGCTTGCACGCGTATTAGTCAACTCGCCGCTCGCTTGTTTGAGTTTTACCAGCCGCACAAACGCACCTGGGCTTGTGCCACTAGCGGCCCGCACTTTGCGCGTCAAGGTGCGCTCTGACAGGCGCAACTCGCCCGCTAATTGATTGATATTGCAGCCATGCATAGGCGCGCGCTCAATCAGTTGCGTCAAGGAACGCAGCAACGGCTCGGATTGCTCGATCAGATCGAGCGCCTGAAAAGCTGGGAATGCCGGCTCTGGCCGCGCCAGCACCATCAATTGCTTAAGTTCTAAATAGCTGTTGGGTGTCAGCGCGCTGCGCACTAGAGATTGCGCCAGCAGCAAATGCCCATGCACACCGGCGGCGCTGTGTACGCGTCCGCTCTTCACGATTTCGCGCTGCAGCTGCCAATCGGTTTCTGGAAACTGGGCCTGTAAGTAGGCGGATATCCACCAAGTCGCGGTTGCGCTTTGGCCGCGCAGTAAGCCAGCTTTTGCCACCAAAGTGACGCCCGTGCAGTAGCTTAAAACTTGCGTCGCCGCCGGTAATTTCGCGAGTGCCGCAATCAACGTTCTGTGCGCGCCCAACGCGGTGATGAGTTGGGCGGCACCGTTGGCCCAAAAGCCCGGCACCAGTACCGCATCACATCGTGCCTCTTTCAATGCCGCACTTGGATGCATAACTAAATCATGCGCACAGCGTACCGGTGCGCTTATTTCTGCCACTAACGTGACGTCAAACACACGTTGCTGCGCGCGCAAATTTGCGGCCAAAAACAGATCCTGCGCCGCCAAAAGCCCTGCTGGCAAACACCCTGGGTAAAGCAATAGTGCGATTCTCTGGGCTGGCACAAAATGTCCTTAATGTGGCAATTTATGCCATAGCCCAGACGCTAGCACGCGCGCACGCTTAGGTAAATTCAAAGTGGAGCACCTGTATGCGTATTACCCAAATTCGTAACGCAACTATTCTGCTAGAGCTGGGCGCACACCGCATTTTGGTGGATCCCATGCTGAGCCTGCGTGGCGCGTTGCCTACGCTGAAGTATTTCACCCGCTCCCGTCAGCGCAATCCAACGGTCGAACTGCCCACTGGCACGCAAGATTTACTAGAAAGCGTTAGCCATTGCCTAATCACGCATTGTCAAAAAGGCCATTTTGATCATCTAGACCGTGCCGCCGTAAGTTGGCTGCGTACCCGCAATTTACCGGTGCTGTGCATGCCAAGTGATGCGCAGTATTTGCGCAAATTACGGCTAAATGTGCTGCCATTGGCGCTAGAACTTGATGCCAACTCAGGTTTTGTCAGCGGCGTATTTTTGCAGGGCCGCGTTAGTGCAATACCCTGCCTGCACGGCGAAGGTTTTGTCGGGCGGCTAATGGCGCACGGCTTTGGCTATGTGATTGATTTTCCCGGGGAACCTAGGCTGTATCTAGCGGGCGATACGATTTTGTCAACGCCGGTGCGCACTTGCTTGCAGCATTTACAACCCGTAGTTGCGGTATTGCCTGCGGGCGGCGCACGGTTTGATATCGGCGGGGAAATCATTATGGACGTCGATGCCGTTATGCAGGCAGCGCAATTGTTTAGTGGCATCGTCATTGCAAATCACTTAGAGGCGCTGGATCACTGTCCTAGCTTGCGCACCGAAGTGCTCGCCGCCGCGCTTAAGCTTGGTTTAGCAGAGCGTGTCTTGGCGCCTGCAGATGGCGAAAGCTGTGTGTTTTAGCCTATGCCAATTTTTGCGGTACTGCTGCAGATTGCTCGCTGAATTCGGCCAAATTTTACGCCCGGACGCGCACAATCTGGCCAACAAACTTCGAATTCTCGATATGAAACTTCTAAATTGGCTGTTTGCTTTGCTTTGTTGGTCTGCAAACGCGAATGCGCAGCAAACCTTTTATGTTGCGACCAACGGCGTTGATGTCGCCAATGGCGGCACCTTGGCGGCACCCTGGGCCAGTATTACTTTCGCTTTGGATCGCGTGCCCGACGCCAGTGTGATTTTGGTTCGCCCGGGAACCTACACTGGGCGCGTACGTATTCGTGGGCAATTTAATCAAGGCGTAAGCGTGCGCTCGGAAGTGCCCTATCAAGCGCGATTACGCGCGCCGGAAGCGGTGCTAACGATCTATAACGACAACGCAAATATTGAAGGCATCACCATCGAAGGATTTGATATTGCGCATACCGGCGCAGGTGCTGCGGCTTTAGTGATCCAGATTCAAGATGGTTTTGCCACCGAAACTAGGCGCATCACCCTGCGCGATAACATTTTGCACGACAGCTTCAATAACGACATTCTCAAAATCAACAACGGCGCGAGTCAAATTCGAGTTATTGGAAATATCTTCTACAACCAAACCGGTTCGGATGAGCACATCGACGTCAATAGCGTTGATGATGTGATCATTGAAGACAATGTGTTCTTCAATTGCTTCAGCTGCAGCGGGCGCACGAACGCGAATGACACCGCCAGTTTTGTTGTCGTCAAAGATTCCAATGCCGGTGATGACGAATATCTAGGCGCAAGAAACGTGCTGATTCGACGCAACGTCATGCTCAATTGGGAAGGGTCGGTTGGCAGCGGCTTTATTCTATTTGGCGAGGACGGCACGGCAAACTTTGAGGCTTTCGACAGCGTTGCAGAAAATAATTTATTGCTTGGCAATAGCGGCAACACCCAGCGTTCGCCTTTAGGCGTCAAAGGTAGTCGCGACATTGTTTTTCGCCACAATACCGTCGTCGGTAATTTGCCAGCCAACGCCTTCGCCACCCGCATCAATCGCGAAGGCGACAACCCGCCCATCGAAGCTGTGCGATTTGCACACAATATTTTTGCCGACGCTAGCGGCACGATGCAGGATTTTTCCGACATATTGCCAGCAGACTTATCCGTCGCTAGGCCGTCTGTGCTTGTTCGCAACGCCTATTTTAACGGCGCGAATGCCTTGCCTAACGATCCTGCGGATGCTTTGAACATCAGCAATGATGCGCAACGCGTTGAGGGCAACCCGCAGTTGCCACTACAAACGAGCCTAACTAATTTGTCATTGCCGTTTTGGCTGCCTAATCAGTCGCAATTCAATGGCGGGTTTGCGCGTATTCGTGACGTATTTGTCGCACTGGTAGAAAGCTACGGTAGGCCTGCGGCAGGCTCGGTAGTGTTTGGCGCTGCAACGGTTGCTGCGGATATTCCCAGCACTGATATTTTAGGCAATGCACGATCAGTGCAAGATGCCGACTTGGGCGCGCTGCAGCGGGTGGACGCTGGCTTCAGGAATGGCTTTGAGTAACCTCGTGCCATTGCGCCCCCAGCTGCCTGCCAAAAGCCGCACGTTTGGAGTCGAAAAAGCTGTTGTTCCCAACTTCCAATGAGGTGTTCAAATGACCGCAGTTAAAGCTATTCCCGATGGCATGCATTCAATCACGCCGCATCTAATTTGCAGTGACGCCAACGCCGCGATCGCTTTCTATATTAAAGCTTTCGGTGCCGTGGAAGAGGGCCGAATGCCAGCGCCGAACGGCAAATTGATGCACGCGTCTTTGCGGCTAGGTGATTCGCTTCTGTTTCTGTTTGACGAGATGCCGGAATATGGCGCATTCGGGCCACTGGCGCTTAAAGGTTCATCGGTAACTATCCATTACCAAGTGCCTGATGTTGACGCGATGTTCGCCCGAGTAGTAGCGGCAGGCGCCACAGTGACCATGCCAGTTGCGGATATGTTTTGGGGCGATCGCTACGGCAATGTGCGCGATCCCTTTGGTCATGAGTGGTCAATTGCTACCCATATGCATGATCTGAGCGCAGAACAAGTCGAAAAAGCGTTCGCTGCGCTGCCGCCAATGGCGTCATGTGGATAAAAAGCATTTGCAATAAGTGTCTTTCACAAATAATCCAGGAGAGAAATCATGAATTATATCGATGGCTTTGTTGCCGCCGTGCCCAACGCAAACCGCGAGCAGTACCGCCTACACGCCGAGAAGTCCGCCGAAATATTTAAGGAGTTCGGCGCTTTGCGTGTGGTGGAATGCTGGGGCAGCGACGTGCCGGAAGGCAAACTGACATCCTTCACCATGGCCGTGCAGCGTCAAGAATCCGAGAGCGTGGTGTTTTCCTGGATTGAATGGCCATCCCGTGAAGTACGCGACAGCGCATGGGAAAAGCTAATGCAGGACGAACGCATGAATCCGGCGACAAATCCCATGCCTTTTGACGGCAAGCGCATGATTTACGGTGGCTTTCAGTCGATCTTGGATGTTTAAGGTTGCGGGCGAGCAAAGTCGCATTAACCTAGCCCAGAGCCAAAAACCTTGTTCGCGCATTTAATCGCCTCAGATAAATCCGGCGCCAATGTATCGCACGCCAGAAATGGCGTGGCGCGGAAGATTCGAGTTTGGTTCAAAGCATTGTAAATATACGTACTGGTTCGGCCGTTGGCGTCATCACTGGTCAACACATTGCCGTTCGCGTCATAACTCAGGCGGGTAATGTTGCCGATGCCGTCGTTGCTCAAAGTGCGCCGGTTCAAGCGGTCATAATCGTGCGCAA
>JAYVAQ010000079.1:0-9803 GCA_043750875.1 Rhodanobacteraceae bacterium | reverse complement strand
CCTCTGACGCAAAGCCGTCACGGGTATAAATTGCGGGGCAACGGTGAATCTCTGAACCTGAATCTTGGAAAGCTATACCCATTCCGGCCAAGCCATTTCCTGTTCGACTCGAATAGTTCAATCCAGAAAATGGTTGCTCTTCATCGGTTGAATTTAAGTCAGGTTGTAACGGTATAAAGATAGTGGCTGCGCCGCCACTGACACCCGGAAGTGTGGTTATTTCTTCCGCCCAAGCGTTAGTAAATGCGGACAGCAAATAGAGCAACGTACACGCACTCGAAAATTTATTCATTATTTAGTCAAAGAAAGGACGGCGCGATTAAGAAATAGCCTCTTTGCTGCGCGTAGCGGCAAAATGCAGCGCCAAAATCACTGGCGCACAAAATAACACCCACTCTATATTTTGCTGTTTAACCATCGGAAAAACTTTGACCGCGATTCCTGCCGCCGCAATCGTCAATGCTAGGTTGGCGCTGCGTCGATAAAACTTGTTTGGTGCAGATGCGCGTTCTAGAAAGCCGGCCAGTAGTGCCGGCACACACAGCAACCAAAGCGGGGAAAAAAGCGCAAAGTTGAGATTGAAATAGCTATCTTGATGATCGGTAAACAGCATCAAAAATAGCAGCAGCAATCCAGCGGCACCAAAAGCGACTGCGGTAAGCACCGCAAGTAGGGCACTGACGCGTCTGGGAAAATGATGTCGACGAAAGCGAAAACCCGTTGCAATCAGAATCGCTAGCAACAAACCGGCAACAGAAAAATGCCAACGCCAGCTGGGGAGGGCAGGCATTTTATTTTCGCCTGCAGGACCGTAGCTCTGCGTGCTGCGAACTAAAGGAAAGCGACTGCCGTCCGCTGCGGTCAATTGCACGCTCGCCACCGCTTGTTGCAACGCTGCTGGAATGAAGCTTTCCGCGTAAACATCAAGCGGCGAGTCTGTGCGCGGGCCTAAGCCGGCATGAATACCCAAGTACAGCCAAAGCGGTTGAGCCGCGTGGCTTAAACCCAAACTTCGAAACGTATAGCCATGGCTGCGGCCACGCACGCCTGCCTGCAACGCGCCGCCGAGCGCGTCGTCCAATGCGTCACGCACTTTCGTTGAGCAGTTCGAGCGGAAGTAGTCGTAGCGATAAACGTCATTCGGTGCGGTTGTTTCTGAGCGCAGGCGCGCAATAAGCTTAGTTTGCTGCGCCGGATTGAGCGCCAATTCTTGCAGCCAAACCGCACGGCCGTTTTGAATGTAGTTCTGTAAATCTGCCTCGGCATTCAGAGCAACGCCTAGGTAAGCCATACGTCCTAGCAGAAAATTGCTGAGAAAGTTTTTGCCATTGAAATCAAAGTAGCCAAAGTTAAACGCTACCGAGTTCTGCGATGCCGGCGCCAATGAACCATGAACCACGATGGCATTGTGGCCAAAACGTTCGAAATAAAGCTCGCCAGGGGCCATGGTTGCTAGATAGACGCGTGTTTCGGCCATGCACAGTGCGCTCAACAACATAGCTGCGAAGGCCAAAAATATACGAAGCGTTTGCATCCGGCCTAACTTAGTGCGCGCAAACAAAGCGTATGAACCCGGCGATCATCTGCGTGAGTGACTTCGATGCTGAAGCCTGCAATTTCAACTTTGTCGCCGACCTCGGGTAAGTGGCCGAGCAGATTGACGACAAAACCGCCCACCGTGTCGCTATCTTCATCAGACAAATCGAGCTTAAATTTACGATTGAACTCATCGATCGGTGTGAGTGCTTGCACGGTAGCGCTGCCATCGGCACAAAGGTCGAAATAATGCTCAGGTTTGTCCTCAGCGTCATGTTCGTCATCAATTGGCCCAACAATCTCTTCCAGCACATCTTCAATGGTAACAACACCAGCAATGCCGCCGTATTCGTTTACCACCACCGCCATATGGGTGCGGTTGGTGCGGAAATCTTTGAGTAGTTCATTCAGCCGTTTTGTTTCTGGCACCAAGCGTGCGGGGCGCAGCAGTGCGCGAATATCGCAGGCGCTCGCATTGGTAGCGACGCATTTGAGCAAATCTTTTGCCAGCAACACGCCAATGACGCGCTCTTCGTCTTCACCAAACACCGGGAAACGCGAATGGCCAGATTCGATCGCAATTTTCAAGATTTCGTCAAAGGGCGTATCGACAAGGAGCGACACCATTTGCCCGCGCGGTACCATGACGTCACTTACCACTTGATCGACGACCCCCAAGGCGCCTTCAAGCATGCGCAAAGTGTCCGTATCAAGCACGCCATTGCTGCGCGCAAGCCTAAGCTCGTCAATTAAATCCTCGTGGCTCTTAGCTTCGCCACCGAGTAAAGCTAAACCTAGGCGTTCAAGCCAGGTTCTTGGGGCAGGGCTTGGTGCGCTGCCAGTCTCGTCGTTCATTCAGTCGTTCATTGCGGCATTTAGCCAAGCCGTGCAGGGTAGCAAATTTGCAGCGCATTCTGAACTATCTTCGCGTGCGGTTATTTCGACGCTCAAACTTCGCGATTTTCAGAATTGAAAATTTTGGCTTAGCGATTTAGGAAAAAGCTGAAGATCATGTCGGCGACTAAAATTGCGCAGATCGACACCACGACCGCACGTGTAGTCGCGCGGCCGACACCTTCGGCGCCGCCTTCTACGTTAAAGCCAGTCGAAACTCCAATTAAGACGATTAATACGCCAAATACCCAGCCCTTAATCAAACCCTGCATGATGTCCCACGGTGTTAGCACCTGCAGAGTTTGATAAAAATAGCCAGCAAGCGTGATTTCCACCGGCTGCAAAGAAAAAAGTGCGCCGCCTAAAATGGCGAAAAAGTCTGCGATTAATACCAATACGGGCATCATTACCAAAGCTGCCAGCAACGCGGGTGCTGCTAAGTAGCGCACGGGTTCTACACCGATAACACGTAATGCGTCGACTTCTTGGCTGACCGTCATGGAGCCTATGCGTGCGGCGAGTGAGGAGGCGGTGCGTCCGGCCACGACTATGCCCGTAACTAAGGGGCCAAATTCACGGGTAACGCCAATCGCAATTCCGACTACGATTTTGCTTTCTGCGCCGAACATTTTGAGCTGAGCGATCGCGTTAATTGCCAGACTTAAACCTATGACCAGCGCCAGCAGCGCCACGATTGGCACCGCATCCGCGCCAATTTGGCGAAGCTGCTCCAGCGTATGTGTCCAGCGCACCGGTTGGCCGCGCTTTGGCCCCAACACTAAATAAAATAGGCTTTCGACAAAAATACTGCCAACGTGGCCCAAGTCTTCAACGATTCCGACTGCGCCTCGGCCCAATTGCGTGATCGCGAACTTAATTTTGCTCAAAACCGGCTCGCATTTTTTCGCTCATTATCCTAGAAACCTCAGTTGGACGGACAAGAGTGTGCCCCGCAGTTTGCCAACATGTTTTGGCGTCCCGGCAAGGCGAGAGGAGGCAGCATGCTCATTGCCTGCAACGACGAATCAACGACGCTGGGGCGTCAAAAAAGTGTGCAATCTTGTTCGTAGCGAGCTTCACCCACAAGTTGAACTTCGAACCGGCGAAATTATTGAACAAATTCACGGCTTTATCGAAGTTAAAAAGCGGTCAACTGAGGCTTTTAGGATTATCTGCAAGCTGGAACTCATGTCGCGGAAATTTCGTCCACAAGTACGAAAACACGATCCAGTCGCGCAAGTTTAAGTACGCTCATTACCGGCTTTGATATTTTTAGCAGTGTAAAAACCTGCTTTTTACCGCGTGCGAGTTGAAAACCTTCGACTAATGCTGCAATACCAGAGGAATCGATGTATTCCACCGCTGAAAGATCGACCGCGACCGGCAGGCCGGTGCCCAGCGCTTCCAGGACTTCTTTACGTACTTGTTGACTCCAACTTAGGTCAACCTCACCAGAGACATAAAGAATCTGATGGCCATTTTCGAGCGAGGTTCGACAGTTATTCATAGCTTTGGGTATTCATAGCGAACCTTATTCTGATCAAAACGGCAGCTTAAGTGATTTGTCCAACATAAGGATTTGCGATCTAAAAAGCTCTTGAATGCGTGCAAGTGCGGCATCGTCAGTACCTTCAAAGCGCAATACTAAACACGGTGTGGTATTAGAGCAGCGCACCAAGCCCCAGCCGTCGTCAAAGTCTGCACGGATGCCGTCTATACTGGTAATGCGCGCGCCGCCAAATTTGGCCGTTTTGATAAAGCGCTCAATGAAGCGGTAGTGCGCGCCTTCCTCCATTTCGATTTTCAGTTCCGGCGTACTGACCGCATCCGGAATATCGTCGAATAAGTCATCGGCATCCAAGCCACTTGCCGCCAAAATTTCGAGCAGCCTACAGGCGGCATACATGCCGTCATCAAAGCCAAACCAGCGTTCTTTGAAGAAAAAGTGCCCGCTCATTTCACCTGCAAGCGCGGCATCAAGCTCTTTCATCTTGCCTTTAATCAACGAGTGCCCGGTTTTATACATCACCGGTACGCCGCCCGCCGAACGGATCGCTGGCCCCAACGCGCCGGTACATTTGACGTCATAAATAATGCTTGCGCCTGGCACACGCGATAGCACATCACGTGCGAACAAAATCAGCATGCGATCCGGATAAATAATCTTACCGCTGCGGGTGACGATGCCTAAACGATCACCATCGCCGTCAAATGCAACGCCAATGTCGGCATTCATTTGCTTCACCGCAACAATTAAATCTTTAAGGTTTTTAGGGTCTGACGGGTCAGGGTGGTGGTGTGGGAAATTGCCATCGACCTCGCAATAGAGTTCTTCAATTTCGCAACCAATGGACTGCAATAGTTTCGGCGCGATTGCACCGGCAATACCGCTGCCCGCGTCGATCACTACCCGCAACGGGTTTTCTAATTGGATATCGCCACTGATTTTGTCGATGTAATCTTCAGTAACGTCCATTGCTTGTAACGCACCAGCGCCTTCGGTAAAGCGCGAAGCAGTGATTCGCGCATACAGATTTTGAATAGACTGTTCGGCCAGCGTTTCACCCGCGATCATCATCTTAAAGCCATTATAGTCCGGCGGATTGTGGGAGCCAGTAACCATGACGCCACTGCCAGTGTTGAGCTGATACGTTGCGAAATACAGCACCGGTGTGGGAACGGCACCCAAATCGATCACATTACAGCCACTGCCCCGAAGCCCACGAATCAGTGCCCCGCTGAGTGCTGGCCCAGATAGGCGCCCGTCGCGTGCGACCACCATTTCGGTCAAACCGCGCTCTATAATTTCTGAGCCAAGTGCGCGTCCTAACAGCTCAGCAACGCCTTCATTCAGAGTGCTGCCAACCACACCGCGAATGTCATACGCGCGAAAAATGCTTCGACTGACATTGACATTGGGTAGCGCCCGCCCAGCAACTGCGCGCTCTGGCTGTGGTGGCAAAACGGCGGCCTCAGCCGCTTTCACGACGGCGATTTTGGCGCTTGTTTGTTCCTTTAACAGTTCATCTGCGCGTGCACTCGTTGGGCGCGCTTTGGCCTCTGGCACCTTTTCGGTCGACGCGGTCAACATCTTTGACTTCATATCACCAAGCAAAGATGGGCGTAGGCGCATGTACGCTAAAAGCCCAGCAAAGCCCAAGCCAATCAGGGCAAATAGCAGCGATGGGATAATGCCTTCGAACGGTAGCGGCGCATACGCGTCCGCTGCACCCCAAGCAAACAAGAGCCTACTTCCAGGCACCGGCGTCGAGCCTGCGGAGGTTGCGCCTTCACTGCTACTGAGCATCGTGATCGGATCGTTCGCACCGGTTTGCTGCAGCGCAATGGTGCCGCTGCCGCTGAAAGCACGTAGTTGACTAATGATTTTTTCAGCGGGAAATTTGCCCAATATATAGCCTAGCGTTGTGCCAGCTTGCTTAACGGGAGCGACCAATACCAGGCTGAAACTCTTATCTTTCTCAACGTGCAACTGTGCTGGCACTATATTGCCGGATTGCTGCGCTTCTAAGAGCACATCGCTTTTGGCGAATCCGAATTCCGCATAGCGCCCATCCAGTGCTGCATTGACGTCACTACCGCGAATTACATCCGCGTCACGGCACCCTGGAATCAACTTTAGAATCTCTGCGCGCGCAGCACTTGCGTCGAAACCATCGACGGCAGTGACGAGTTTTAGAACTTCTGGGCTTTCCGATACCCGAACAAGATCACTGCGGGCACTTTGCGATGCCGTTGCGAGCTCTTGCGAGAGTTTTTGCGCGACATCTTGTGCGTTTGCAACAGCAGTACTCGCGCGAAAAATGCCAACTGCCTGCCACAGGCAAATCGCTGCGAACAACAAGCCCGCCACGATCCCGAGCAAAAAAATTGCGGGCTGTGGCTCCTTTTGTAGTTGCGGAGAGTTCGCAACTTCTTGGGCGCGTTTAGCAAGTTCGCCGACGGTTACTTTTTTAGCCATATTCTCTTTTGATCTCTCAAATCGGGTTGCCGCAGACCCACCAGGCAATCAATGTGTGAATCTTGCCACGTCTGCGGTGCGCACGGAACCAAACTTGCAAACTTGGTTGCTTTATTGCCGCGATTGCGGCTTGAGGAAACGATTTAGCGCAAGCCGGTGTGTCCGTAGCCACCACCCGCGCGTTCGGTTGCAACAAAGTCTTCGACGATTTCAAACGCCACCCGAGCAATCGGCAAGACCACTAATTGTGCAACTCGGTCACCGGGCTGGATCGTGAATGCAGTGCTCGAGCGATTCCAACAGGCCATGGTGATCGGGCCTTGATAGTCCGCGTCGATTAAACCGACCAAATTACCTAACACCAATCCTTTTGCACCTAATCCTGAGCGTGGCAAAAGCACGGCGGCGAAGTTCGGATTACTTATATAGACTGAAATTCCGGCACTCACCATCGCGGTTTCGCCCGCTGCAAGCGTCAATTCTTGCGCAATACACGCGCGCAAATCCATGCCTGCGCTTGCGGCGGTGGCATAGCATGGCTGTGGCCACAAAGTGCCGATACGTGGATCAAGAATTTTGAGCTGTAGCGTTTTAATGGCGGAATCACTAGTGTTTGAGTTCATGGGCGCGATAATAGATATGGAATAAGTGCATGCAAAAGCCGCTTCGCAAGCAGTGATTTATTGGCGTATCCGAGTTCAACTTCAGAGTGCGCGCCGATCAGCACTAAGGCGTTGCCCTCGGCTTCCATGCCAAATCCTGGGCCTACGTGATTCGCTGCAATAAAATCCAAACCTTTTCGGACTCGCTTGGCGCGCGCGTACTCCAACACCGATTCTGTTTCAGCGGCAAAGCCAACCAGTAGCGGTCTTTTCGCTTTGCCGGAAACTGCGGCGCTGACATCGGCAATGATGTCAGGGTTTTTTACCAGCGCAATTTGGGTTTCATCACTGGATTTCTTTATTTTCTGCAAGCTTTGCTGCGCTGGCCGATAGTCAGCAACGGCGGCGGCGGCAATAAATAAATCTGCGTTTGGCGCGGCGCTCAGCGCTTGTGCATGCATAGATCTTGCGTCACGGACATCAATACGTGCCACGCCAACGGGCGTCGCTAGCGCACAAGGCCCGGCGATTAAGCTGACTTCAGCACCCGCCGCCGCGGCCGCTTGCGCAATCGCAAATCCCATTTTGCCGCTGCTGCGATTGCCCAAATAGCGCACCGGATCTAGATCTTCATAGGTAGGCCCAGCGGTGATCACAATAACTTTGCCGCGCAGTGCACTTAAATCAATGAATTCACTAAGCGCTTGCGCCTGTAGCAAATTAATAATCTCTTGCGCTTCCAACATGCGGCCTGGACCGACATCGCCACAAGCTTGCGCGCCACTTGCCGGGCCAAGGATCAGCGCACCGCGCGCTTGCAATAACGACAAATTACTTTGCACTACTTTGCTAGCAAACATTTGCTGATTCATCGCCGGTGCAATGACTAAAGCTGCCGTAGTTGCCAGAACAAGTGTTGCTAATAAGTCATCGCACAGCCCATGCGCGAGTTTCGCAATCGTGTTGGCCGAGGCGGGCGCTATCAGCAAACAATCTGCCCAGCGTGCCAGCTCAATGTGGCTCATCGCCGCTTCTGCGTCGCTGTCCCACAAACTGGTGCGCACACTTTCGCCACTTAAGGCGTGAAATGTCGTCGCCGATACAAATCGCTCGGCGTTCTCGGTTAGCACCACACGCACGATACAGCCTAAATCGATCAGTCGACGCGTTAGTTCGCAAGCTTTATACGCGGCAATACTTCCCGAAACGCCCAGAAGAACTTTAGTGCCAGCGCCGAGCACGGGCAGGGTAGGGCCAGATAAACCTGAATTTGCCATTATTATTTTACCCGCGCCAAAATGCCGTCAAGTTCGTCCAAACTCGAGTAACCAATGACCAACTTGCCCTTACCGCCGCCTAATTTCGTGCTGGTGTGCTCTATCGACACACTCGCACCTAGTTTTTCGCTCAAACTTTGTGCTAACGCGGCAATATTTGGATCACCTTTCTTAAATGTTGTTACTTTGCTCGGAAGTGGCGGTTGCAATAACTTGCGTACTTCAAATTCGGTCTGACGTACGTTTAAACCTTCATCAATCACCCGATTTGCCAACATGGTTTGCTTATTAGGATCCAAGCTGAGCAACGCGCGCGCATGCCCCATATCAATTTTCGCGTTGTCCAGTAGTACGCGAACTGCTGGTGAAAGCTCAAGCAGGCGCAACAAATTGCTTACCGCTGCGCGGGATCTGCCAACAGCATCTGCAGCCAACTGATGTGTCAAATCAAATTCATCAATTAGGCGTTTGAGCGCTTGCGCCTCTTCAATCGGTGTCAGGTTTTCGCGTTGGATATTTTCGATCAGCGACATCGCGATCGTTGCCTGATCCGGCACCACGCGAATAATTGCTGGAATTTGACGCAGTTCCGCGATTTGTGCGGCGCGCCAACGGCGCTCACCAGCGATCAACTCATAGCTGTTGCCCTTGAGCTGACGCACCACCACCGGCTGGACTAGGCCTTGTGATTTTATTGAGGCTGCAAGCTCGTTGAGCTTCTCAACATCAAAATGCGTGCGCGGCTGATATTTTCCCGGCTGAATTTGTTCCAGAGGAATTTCCACAATCGTGTTGTGCGATTGCGCTTCATGTGCGGAATTAACTAGAGCATCGCCCAGCAGCGCGTCGAGTCCACGCCCTAGGCCGCGTTTTTTCATCATCGCTGATCCTTGATTATTGCTTGTCGGTGCCATGATCAGTTTTTTAGCGCGTCGCGCTTTGGCTGCGCATTTTTCACTGACGGCGCTTTGCTCGCTTTGTTGCGTGCAATAATTTCTTCCGCTAGGGCCAAATAGGCCTGAGCGCCGCGGCTCGCTTTGTCATATTGGATGATCGGTTGGCCGTGACTCGGTGCTTCCGCAAGTCGCACGTTGCGTGGAATAACCGCTTCAAATACTTTGTCGCCAAAATGGCGTTCAAGTTGGGCCGATACGTCGGCACACAAATTGTTGCGCGGGTCAAACATCGTGCGTAACAGGCCTTCCATTTGTAAATGCCCGTTTACAGTTGCTCGCACGGCCTTGATGGTGTCTAACAACTGGGTCAATCCATCTAAAGCGTAAAACTCACATTGGATTGGGATCAGTACCGAGTCCGCTGCACTCAAGGCGTTTAGCGTCAGTACCCCTAAACTCGGCGGGCAATCAATTAAGACAAAATCATATTGCCCAGCCACCGTCTCTAACTGCCGCTTAAGTCGAATTTCCCGGCCTGGTTGCGGCATTAAGCGCACTTCTGCGGCGGTTAAATCGCCGTTGCCGGGCAATAAATCATAGCCATGCGCTAGAGATACGA
>JAYVAQ010000078.1:0-3828 GCA_043750875.1 Rhodanobacteraceae bacterium | reverse complement strand
TGTTGACAATCTCAAGCCCAAAGTTCGGCCGCATTGGGAACAATTACAAGCGCGGGAAAGTGTTGAAGCTCAAATTGGCGGCACCTGTCGATTTGACGGAAACAATGTTTTGGAGCTGCTGGACAAAGTAGATGTTGAATCAACTTTTAAACGACGAATAAGCGACATATTTGGGCGTCCCAATAAAAAAGAAAAAGAAAACGGCCGATTTACGCAAGACGTGAAACGTCATTCGCGCGTTTAGCACATTCTGATAAACAAATGTTGCGAATTAACTCGCGAATTTGATCGCACCCTGAGGAATTTCCAAAAACGAACACTTCAACTTCGTCCAACTGAAACGAAGTGAATCCAATGCAATCAAATCTTCCCGAAACAGGTTTTTTGCGATTAGGCCAAATTATCGGCAACCCTAGTGCAGAGCCCCCCATAGCAGCGCTAATACCCGTATCTAAATCAACGTGGTGGGCTGGTTGCGCCACTGGCAAATACCCTAGCGCGGTCAAAATTTCTACCCAGTGTTCTGCGTGGCGCGTTGAAGACATTAGGGCCTTGATCGAACGCCTAAGCGGTGCAGCATGACACGCGAAACCGTGCCGCTAACGTCAAGCGATCAACCAAAAAAAGCAATTGCAAGCAACGTTCGCAAGCCAACAAAAAGCAACGCAATGCGGCTACATGGCGCGGGCCTTTTGTCTGATGACGCTTTAACTCAACTCTTTGCGACACGCCCACATTGGCGGCACACATGAGCAATTTACAAACCGCGTTAGCCGATGCGTGCCATCGTGCAGGCGTCATACCCCGCGACGTGCCACCAGACGGACGCTTTCATTTGGCGGACGTTGAAAACGACCGTTCAGGCAAAGGCGATGCGCGCATAAAGCTGTTTGCCGATGGAGAAGGCGGGCTTGTTTCCAACTGGAAAAGCGGCGAAACAATCTCGTTTTTCGTTAACGAGTCTCACGCCTGCAGCGATAGCGAGCGCGCCGACCGGCAACGTAAACGCGCTGAGCTAGCGGAGCTCGCACGCGCCGACCAAGTGAAGGCACACGCAGACGCAGCACACCGGGCCAGTGAAATTTGGCAGCAATGCACCCCGTGTGATGGTCACCCGTATTTGACGCTTAAAGGCGTTCAGAGCGCGCAGGGTTTGCGAGTCTTGGCGAGCGCTGACCCTTGGGGCCGAATGGGGTGCTTAGTTATTCCAGCCCGCGACGCCAGCGGCACGCTTTGCACGCTGCAGTTTATTGACGCAAACGGCGAAAAACGTTTTTTGAAAGATGGCAAAAAATCGGGATCCTATTGTTCGATAGGTGCCACACCGAGTGAAGGCGAACCGCTGGCAATATGCGAGGGCGTAGCCACTAGCCTAAGCGTGCACGAGGCCACGGGCTGGCCTATCGCCATTGCCTTTGATGCTGGGAACCTAAACAGCGTTGTCACCTTGATGCGGGCCAAGTGTCCAAACGTGCGCCTTGTGATTGCTGCCGACAATGACGCTAGCGGTACCGGCCAAAGCAAGGCAATCGAAACGGCGCAAGGTGTAGGTGCATGGCTTGCCTTGCCTCCTGCGGAGCCCGGCACGTCTGCCGATTGGAATGATCTACACGCAAGCCAGGGTTTAGACGTGGTGCGTGAATTGCTCACTTTGGCGCTAGATTCACCTTCAGCCGAAAACAGCTGGGGCAACTGGGGCACTGGGGCAAATGCGCAAGAAGCTTGCAACGACGCGGAAAAACCTGCCCCAGTAAATGCAGAAGACTTGCCCCAGTCAGCGCCCGAACTGGGGCAAAAGGCGGGCTTTCGCGTCATTAAATTCACCAAGGGCCTTAAAAACGGTGTGTATTTTGAAGATGTTGACAAGCCGCCGGTATGGATATGCGGGCCGCTGGAAGTTGAAGCTGATACCCGCGACGCGACTGGCAACAACTGGGGCCGCTTGCTCAGCTTTCCCGACCGCGACAGCAAAACGCATTTATGGGCTATGCCGATGAGCTTGCTTAAATCCGATGGCGTAGAGTTGCGCGGCGAATTGCTTAGCCAAGGTTTGGAACTGGCGAACACCGCACCCGCACGTAAATTGCTTATGGATTACGTCACCCAAACGCGCGCACCGATTAAAGCGCGCAGCGTGAAGCGCACCGGCTGGCATGGCCGCGCATTCGTGCTGACCGATCAAACCATCGGCGAACAGGACGGTGAAAAAGTATTCTTTCAGGCGCAAAGCCTAGAAGGGCTGGGACTCACCCAAGCGGGCACGCTTACAGGCTGGCGCGCCGAAGTATCGACACCGTGTGCAGGCAATAGCCGTCTAGTATTGGCGCTAAGTGCCGCCTTTGCTGCGTTGACGCTTGGGCTAGTGGGTGAGGAATCCGGCGGGCTACACTTTCGCGGGCCAAGTTCATGCGGCAAAACCACGGCGCTAAAAGTGGCGGCAAGTGTGTTTAGCGGGCCCGGCTATTTGCGAACCTTTAGATCGACAGACAACGCCCTAGAGGGTGCGTGCGCAGCGCATAGCGATCTATGTTTAATGCTGGATGAGTTGGGCCAACTTGACCCAAAACACGCTGGGCAGGTGGCTTATTTGTTGGCAAACGGCCAAGCGAAAGGCCGCGCAAGCCGCGACGGTAACGCGCGCGCTATTGCCACATGGCGGCTGTTGTTCCAGTCCACCGGTGAAGTGGGCTTAGCCGATTTGGTGAACGAAGCGGGGGGTGAATCGAAAGCAGGCCATGAAGTGCGTGTCTTGGACTTGCAAGCCGACGCGAACAAGGGCTTGGGGATATTTGAGCGCATACCCGAAGGCATGCAGCCGGCCGAATTCAGCGATGCGTTAAAGCGTGCGAGCGCCACGCACCACGGGCACGCCATGCCCGCATTCGTTGCACGGCTGGCGCAAGACTTCGACGCGTTGGCTTTGAAGCTGCGAACGCTGCAGGAAGCGTTTGTTGATAGCGTTGCCAAGAGCGCATCGGGCCAAGTTCGCCGTGTTGCTGCGCGGTTTGGTTTGATCGCAGCGGCGGGCGAATTCGCCACGCTTTGGGGTTTGACCGGGTGGCCGGAAGATGAAGCGTTAAACGCCTGCAAAAAATGCTTTCAAGAATGGTTAGCCGCGCGCGGCACCGCAGGCGACCGCGAACCGGCGGCGATGCTGGCGCGGGTGCGTGCATTTTTAGAACAGCACGGCGATTCACGCTTTACCGATTGGGATAAAAGCGAACGCGTAACGATCAATCGCATGGGGTTCAAAAAGCCTGAGGATGGCGGCACGGAATACTACGTGTTGACCGAAAGCTTTAAAAAGGAGTTGGCGAAAGGGTGCGATCTAAAGCAACTCACCAAACTCATGCTGAGCATTGGCGCGCTAATGCCGGACAGCGAAGGCAACGCGACGCGAAAGGAACGTTTGCCAGAGCTGGGAAATCAGCGCGTTTACAGAATCACGCGAAAGATATGGGAGGCCGCGCTATGAGCTGGTTACGCGATGTCTTAGGCACGTCTGCCCCAGTTGCCCCACTGCCCCAGTCAAACACTGGGGCGCATAAAAGCCCGTGGTTACAAGCTGCCCCAGTTGCCCCAGTTGCCCCAGTCGATTTAAGCAAGGTTGAGATTTGGCTTAGCGAAAAGCTGGAATGCATTCAATCGGCGAACGTCTTAGCCATTGAAGCGGCGCACCTTGGATACAGCACGACAGACTTAGACGCGGCACGGCTGGCGATTGGTGGCGTGCAGGTGGCGCGGTGCTTGGGTGTGGATTATTGGCGAATGCCAAAAGTGCTGCACTAACCAATTTTTGAAGCGATCAGCAAAGGATTTTTATGAAAC
>JAYVAQ010000077.1:0-3662 GCA_043750875.1 Rhodanobacteraceae bacterium | reverse complement strand
CGAATTTGTCGGCACACCTGGTTATTTGTCACCGGAGGTTTGCTTAGGTAAGCAAGTCGATCAACGCAGCGATGTGTTCGCATTGGGTATTGTGCTGTTCGAAATGTTAGCCGGGCGCATGCCATTCACCGATCAATCGCCACTAGGCTTAATGTTAGAAGTGGTGCAGGCGGACATTCCAGACGTGCGCTCGCTAGGCGCAGACGTCAGTCAGCCCTTAGTTTCTGTGCTTAATAAAATGTTGGCGAAGGATCCGACCCAGCGTTATCAAAGTTGCCATGATTTGCTCACTGATTTGGCTAAAACGGGCGCAATCGCCGGCACAGTGAACGTCGCATCCCCGGCACCAGGTGTCACCTCGGCATCCACATTGCCGCAGGGCGCACGGCAACCGGCAATGGTGACCTCACCGCGCGCACCAATGCCCATGCAGGCACCACCGCAGCCCGTTCACAGCGCGGCACCGGCCTTTGCACAACAGCACGCGCCCGCCCCTGCTTACGCACCAGCGCAACCGGCGCATGCAAATGCGCAACCGCCCAGAACGAAAAGTACCGCTCCAATTTGGGCCATTGCTGCAAGTGTGCTGATCGCGACAGGCGTGGGTGGCTTTGCCATGCGCGACAAGATCTTTGGCGCAAAAACCGATGGAGAAACAGTCGCTGTCGCCGTGGAAGCAAGCAAAAGCAATGACAGCGGCAAAAATGACGGTGGTAATTTAGGCGTTGTCGCGGCAAACCCAAACATTTCTGCGGATCCTGGCACTACGAAAACGACTGCCCCAGATACCGCAACTAACACCCCGGCAAATAGCAATCCAGACGCGACTAAGCCAACATTAAGCTCGGGCAACGCGCCTAATTTTGCTAGTCAAAACGGCCAAGATGCGACGCAAGTGCCGGCTGAACAAACGGATCAGCAGGCTAGCCAACTCGCGGCAATGAACGCAGAGCTAGAACGCGTCAAGACCGAAAATGCCCGGCTGGCTGCGGCAGCAGATGCCGCACCAACTGAAGTTGAAGCTGAAGCCACACCACGCGCGCCGCTTGCTGGACTGCGCTCGCGCATTGAGGCAGTCAATGACAAACGCGATTTAAATCCGCGTGTTGCTACTAATTCGCCTTCGCCAAGTGTTGCCACCCCAAGCGACGCACCGATGGTACCGCGCGTGGTGGTGATCTCAATTGGCGAAGCAGGCCCAGGTGGCGCTGCGGAAGGTTCGATTGAAGACGCGTTACGCGATGGTGGTTACACCGTCGTAGATGAGGATGCTTTCCCTGTGTTGGCGGCATTGCGTGGCCGTGGCACCATGCCGATGATCTTGGCTGCGGCCAAACGCGCAGGCATTAGCGCTGCGGTGATTGTGCGCGTACAAAAAACCGGCACCCAAGATTTGGAGTTTTATGGTCAGCGCGACACCCGCACGCTAGCAACACTAGAAGTGAAGGCGTTTTCAGTGGCGACCGGCGCATCCATTAATAGTATTCGCGAAGATATTGGCTACACCGGGCTCAATGCTGCGGACAACGGCCGCATCGCGGTTGAAGAGCACTTAGGGCAATTGGTAGCCAAGCTCAGCGCGCATCGCGGGCGCGGCTAAACTTTGGTAGCGCATTTTCCGACGGTAGTTTTTGGGCTCGATTTGCCTATTTAATCGCGCCACGTTTGATGCCAAAGGCTGGCCCATGTGGATACCAAAAGTGCGGCCATCCAACTTTGAAGAAACTTCAAAGCCGCGCAAGTTGCGACGTTAACAAAGCTGTCACCCCGGCGCACGCCGTGGGCCCATGGATCGGTAATACTTAAAAACGCAAATTTAGCGTTACTGCTAGCTCTGAAATCTGGCTTCGCAGGACTCATGGATCCCGGCATTCGCCGGGATGACGTTGTGTGAGTTTCATCGGTTAAAAGGCGGAAACCGTAATTGCACATGTAGATTTGTCATCTGAGGCTAAAACCTGGAACATCCGCGCTCACCCGCGTCCAATAAGTGCCAAACCTACATGCCTGAGTTGTCAGACGCCCGCCTTTATTATGATTTGCCTGGTCATTTTGCGCTGCGCCGGGGCGGAACACTTTCCGGCGTACGCTTGGCTTACGAAACTTGGGGCAAGTTGAGCGCGGCTAAGGACAATGTCATATTGCTCTACACCGGCATGAGCCCCAGCGCACATGCGGCGCAACACCCCAACGATTTAAGTCCGGGCTGGTGGGAAGACATGGTCGGCCCAGGGAAACCGATCGACACTCAGCGTTGGTTTGTGATTTGCGCCAACTCACTAGGCAGCTGCCGGGGCAGTACTGGCCCGGCCTCAATTAATCCGTTGACCGAAAAAGCCTATCGCATGGACTTCCCGGAGCTATCGGTCGAAGATATCGCCGACGCTACGCACAAGCTCTTGCTGCATTTGGGCATTGAAAGCCTGAAAGTTGCGGTCGGCTGCTCCATGGGTGGCATGAGTACACTAGCGCATGCGGCACTTTTTCCTGGCCATGCCGAGCATGCGATTTTGATGTGCACCGCCGCGCGCGCCGAAGCTTTCGCGATTGCAATCCGTAGCCTACAGCGCCAACTGGTCATGAATGACAGCAACTTTCAAAACGGTAATTATGCGCGCAGTGTGGACGTCAACTCCGGCATGGGTTTGGCGCGAAAATTAGGCGTAATCAGTTATCGCAGCGCGGAAGAATGGCGCGTGCGTTTTGGCCGTCAGCGCATCCAAGCGCCTAGCGGTGATCCATTCGCGACCGAATTTGAAGTCGAGCGCTATTTGCAGGGCCACGCGGATCGATGGGCGGGCAGTTTCGATCCGTGCAGCTATGTCTATTTGTCACGCGCGATGGACTGGTTTGATTTTTCCGCGCTGCAAAATGATGATTCAACACCTAAGCTTGGCGGCCCGACGCAATTTTTCAAGCGTGCGCTAGTTCTGGGTGTTGCCACCGATATTTTATTCCCGCTCAGCCAGCAAGCGGAGTTGGCACAGCTTTTGGCACGCACTGGCACACAGGTTAGTTTTTCGGCACTTCCCAGTATTCAAGGCCATGATGCATTTCTTGTGGACATGGAAAACTTTGGGCCAGCAGTCGCGCGGTTTCTAAGCGGGCTTTAGGTGCCAAAAAGGGTGCGGATGCTAGACTCCAGCGATATTTTCTCTTTCATAGTTTGGTAGTCATGCACAACACCCAGCCACAAAACCCATTGCAATCGCTAAATTTTGCGGCGCCGAGCCCGACCAAAGCTTCGGTGGCTGACAAACTTGCGCTGGAAAATAACAAGTTGGGCAAACGTATACGCCGACTTACCGGCCAGGCGATCGCTGACTACAACATGATTGAAGCCAACGACAAGGTGATGGTGTGCTTAAGTGGCGGCAAAGATTCCTACACGCTACTTGATATGTTGCTGCAGCTGCAAAAAAAGGCACCGGTGCACTTTGAAATTATTGCAGTGAACTTGGATCAGAAGCATCCTGGTTTCCCCGAACATATCTTGCCCGAGTATTTGACCAGTCTCGGCGTCAATTTCCACATTCTTGAACAAGATACCTACAGCGTCGTCAAGCGCGTGATACCCGAGGGCAAAACCATGTGCGGGCTTTGCTCGCGCTTGCGTCGCGGCTCGCTCTACACCTTTGCGGCCGCCAATGGCGTCACCAAAA
>JAYVAQ010000076.1:0-2187 GCA_043750875.1 Rhodanobacteraceae bacterium | reverse complement strand
AACGCCAAAAAATCAGCCAAGTAGCTGATTCGTCAATCAAATATTAAATTTGACAATAGAATCTTAAGCCCTATGCGGCAACGCACGGGGCTTTTTTATTGCCCCGCAATGATGCGATGAATGCACGCGCGATCACGCGCCAATAGCAAATTGCCGTCACTACACATCTGCAGCACACTCACGGTTTAATCCGCAGTCTGACCCATGCTAATTGAACCGCAGGTTTCCGCGTTCGCACCTTCATTGAGCCTAATGATTTATGTTTAATGCGCTAAAAAACGGCGCTTTTGTGCGCATTTCGGTCGGTAGCTTTATGTTGACGCTGGCGTTTATGGCGCAAGAAGTTGTGCTTGGCTATGAGCTTTACAGCATCACCAAAGATCCACTCATGTTGGGGCTTTTGGGCTTAGCCGAGGCGGTGCCGTTTATGGCATTAGCACTTTTTGGCGGGCACTTGGCGGACCGATTAAACCGGCGCATACAAATGCTAGTTATGTTGATTTTGATCGCGCTAGCGGGGGCGATGCTGGCCTACATCGCACCCAGCTTGCAGCAAAAAGGCGCGACCAGCCATGCGCTGTGGATTATTTATGGATCAGTTGCCGTTACCGGCTTTGCCCGCGGGCTGTATTCGCCCGCGGCGTCCAGCTTGCGCGCGCAAATCATTCGTGTGGAAGATCAGGCCAATTCGGCCGCGTGGTCCAGCACCTTCTGGCAGACCGGCATGCTCTCAGCGCCAGTTTTGGCTGGTTACGCGTACTTAAAAATCGGCTTACAGGACACGCTGCGGGTGTCAGTCGCGCTAACGTTGGCGACCGCAATTTTGACGCTTTTCTTGCCTAGCCTGCGTGTAGATCGCGGGCAGGTTGACGACCAGGAAGGAATGTGGGCCAGTATTAAAACTGGCTTTAGCTTTGTTTTCGGACACAAAATTTTGTTCTATTCCATATCCTTAGATTTGGTGGCCGTGCTTTTTGGCGGCGTGGTGGCCATGTTGCCGGCATTTGCTAGCGATATTTTGCATATCGGCCCCGAAGGCCTAGGCTGGCTGCGCACCGCGCCCGGTGCCGGTGCGGTGTTGACGATGTTACTGGCGGCGAAATTTTCACCGACCACAAGGCCGTGGCGAAATATGTTGATCGCGGTGACCGGTTTTGGCATTGCAACCTTGGTGTTCGCGCTCAGCTCGAGCTTTTGGCTTTCGATGCTGGCGCTGGCGCTTAGTGGCGTATTTGATGGCATTAGCGTGGTGGTGCGGCAATATTTGCTGCAAAGCGTGCCGCCAAATCATATTCGTGGCCGCGTGTTAAGCGTGAACAGCATTTTCGTATCGGCCAGCAATGAGCTAGGGGCATTTGAGTCTGGCGTCGCGGCGAAATATCTTGGTCTACGCAGCTCAGTTCTCGCTGGTGCCTGCCTAACATTGCTTAGCGCGATTTGGCTGTTTAACCGCGGCCGAGTCCATGGGCTTTCGGCATTGGATGCCAAAACCAAAGCCTAGCTCGTGTGCAAGTAGCCAATTCGAGAGTAAAAAAAAACCGCGCTAGTTTTTGCTAGCGCGGTTTTTATAAGTCCGTAAGGATTCTACCTTTAGCGGCAGGGCCTATTTGCCTCCAGGGACAGGCACCGAACAGGTTTGTACCTTCACATCGTCAATATTCCAACCGTCTGGTACGTTGACGCTGCCGTCGGACGTCAGCTTGAACCGGAACTGCACGGTCTGCCCAGCATACGGCGCTAAATCAACCGCCGTGGTTTGGTGCGCAGTCGCGTTGCCGCACCAGCCCTGCACCACAGGTGTCGTACCCTGCACTGCACCGGTGTATGGCAGGCCGGTGATGCCCGCAGTAATCTGGGTAAATGTCGCACCAGCATCGGTGCTTACTTCCAAGATTCCAGCATCCCAACATCCGCCACCCGATCTTGGCTCAAGGCCAACACGCTGCTTGAATACTAATGCACGGGACGCGCCGGTCGTAGGGACACTAATCGCAGGGCTAACCAAACGCTGATCTGAAGCGGTTACCGGGCCAACGCCACGATAGGCGTTCACTGGCGAGGCCGGAAACGCTGTAGAAAGCGCCCAGCTGTTTGTTCCTGTTACTGCAGCACTCGTCCAACCGGGGGCGCCAGCTTCCATAGTGTCACTAAAGACTACCGTCGCGTTACTTCCAACTGGGCAATCAC
>JAYVAQ010000075.1:0-5801 GCA_043750875.1 Rhodanobacteraceae bacterium | reverse complement strand
GTTCGCACTCGCATGGCTCATCAGTGCATTTTCATATTAAGCCGAACGGTGACAAATCCGCACGCAGCGTGCCTGTCGAGGTCCATGGCAAGGCGCCGTGAGTGAGGTGTACTTGCGGTCCATGAGCGAGCGGCAACGAAGCCATGGGCCTCGACAGGCGCGCCCGAAGGGAGTCCTCTACACACGTATTGCTTGAAATCTATTGAACTCTGCGTGAGGCTTTGTTGCCGTTCGTCTTAATAAATACTCTAGCAGTCACCACATCGGTGCTGGAAGAGTTGTCAGGACGAGCGAGGATTTCGACGAAATAGCGCTGCTCAGCGCAGCGGCTAAAGACGATTTGCTTTGAAGCTCAAGTCGTTACTGCAATTCTATTTCAAATGTGCATTAATTTTGCGGTGCCAGTCTTTTGTTAGCCCCAACGGGGCTTAATGCGATAGCCCGGCAACGCCCTGGGTCTCGCATGCACAAAATCAGCAAGCCCTGAAAGGGCGGAATATTCGGCAAGCCATTGATTTACAGAAGATGTAGCAATAAGTTTCGCCCTTTCAGGGCTCTAGCTCTCGATCAATTCAAACCCAGGGCGTTGCCCTGGGCTACCACATGGTGCCCCGTTGGGGCACGGCAAAAAGGTTCTTTGCTTCGATCAAATGTCGGTGGCTTGACCACCAGAATTATGGTCTGTTTGAAATGGAATTAGAACTACAATCCCTAAATGCGCCTGTCCGATCACCGCGAGCTGTCCAGAGATTGGAAGTGAAGCTGCTGGGCATAGCGGCCACTCACGCGTCTTCAGCTTGATGCGATGGCCCGCTTCACCGCGCTTTTCCGTGTACTCGGATGAAGCCCAGAAGTCACGCGGCTTTAGACCTTCTTTTTCCAGCTATCGAGTCGCTAAACCATGAAAGCTCTGAACTTACCACTCATCATTGCCGTCAGCCTGCTCAGTACTAGCAGCCACGCCGCGCAATACTGCATCACCGCTGAAACCGCACTTGTTAGCGCGCTGACAATAGCAACCAGTTCCGCCGAGGACGATGAAATTCGCTTCGTTAAGGGCCTGCTTAATATCAATGTCAATTTGGACGCCATGCCCAAGATCCTTGGCAGTTTGGTCCTGCGGCCTCGAGTCATTTATGGTTTTCGATAACATCGCGGAAACGCCCGGAGCCTATGGCTTGGTGCTGGTTTCCCGCAGCGCCTTTCGCAATTCGGATGTGGGCTTGTGGGTGTCGGTTTTACGCCATGATGTAGTCGTCGAAAATAGTTTGTTTATTAACAACAAGCGAAATTCGAGCAGCAGCGGCCTGATCTTGGATAACTACTTCAACACCAGCACCGGGCAATCTAGCGCTGCCCGCGTGAGCAATTGCACACTGCGCGGCAATAGTTTGGGCGTGTGGATCGAAAACGGCTCAGTCGGAGCAAACTCGCAGATACCCAATGTGGTCAACGTCATCAGTTACGGCAACGCCATCGATTTGGTGCTCTCGCGCCCAGCGTATGTGCATCACAGTATGTATCGCTCGCTCAGCACCACAGATACTGGCGCGTTGAGTACAGGCAGTGGCAATAACTCAAGCACAGACCCACTGCTGGATGCCAATCACCGCCCGAAATCCGGTTCGCGCGCGATCGATAGCGGCGACAACGCCGCCGTGGCAGTGCCGCTGACGGCGCGCGACTATTACGGCAACACGCGCATTATTGGTGCAACGGTGGATCGCGGAGCGGTAGAAAAAACGGCGTTTGGCTTCTAGCGGCCAAATTGGGCGGTACTTGCCACGCTAGACCAGTCTCGCCGCACAGGCGACACGCTAGACCAGTCACCTAGCTAAAAGTGTGTTGACAGTTGCAGTACCAGTTGCAGTACCCCATCGCTTTGCGATTACACTTGGTTTTTATAGCCAAGCCGGGCGCAACTTCGATGGGCGATATCACGCTCTTAATTACTCAGGCGCGCGCTGGTGATAGCGACGCCGGGCGGCAGCTGTTTTCGGAGCTTTACCAGCAACTGCGCAGCATCGCTAAACAGCAGCGGCGTCGGATGAACGCACAGTCAGGTCACACTACATCGTTGGTACACGACGTGTATTTTCGCCTTTCCAAACCAGAAGTGCTGGACGTGCGGGACCGCGCGCACTTTTACGCTGTCGCAGGCAAAGCAATGCGGCATTTATTGATCGATCAGCTGCGCGAGCAGCAATCGATGAAACACGGCGAAGGTCAAATTCAATCACTAGACACTTTGGACATTGACATCGCCGCTGCGCCAGAATCGTCTCTGGAGCGTTCAGATCTGCAGGCGTTGGAACAGGCAGTGACGCAGCTCGGTGAAATCGCCCCAGATTTAGAGCGGCTAGTGGAGCTGCGTTTTTATGTCGGCCTTACCTTGCCCGAAATTGTTGAAATTACCGAGCGCAGCGAGCGTTCCTTAAAGCGCGATTGGCGCAAAGCAAGGGCGTTTTTGCATGCGCAGTTGGGTGCGATGGCTGCAATCGCGTGATCACGCATACTGCTAGCGCGCCAGCAGCTTCGTCAACTCCATGACGCGACGATCCTCTGCGCCATCGGCAAGGAGCAAAATTGCGTGTGCGTCGCGCTAGTCGCGTGCTGCGGCTTCTGGCTGACCCGCGCCGGCGCGATCACCTGGGGCAATGGTTTAGGCCACGCGAAATCTGTAGGCAAGCAAAGCGCCGTTTATGCGAAAGCCAAATCAGTTTTGGTATCTCGCTTGAGTGCTTGGCCCGCGATGCCTGTCAAAAAGCGTTGGCGGGTTTCTTAAGGTATACACCCATGCTCGCGTGCGGTTAGGCGATAACTTGCGCCGACTATGGCGCCGAAAGCACCACGGCGATGCGCGCCAGCTCCTCGTCTAGTGAAGCCGTGTCGCCTCCCGGCGAGCGCAGTGCACTAAGTGCCCGCTGACAGGCCACCAGCGCCACGCGACGCGCGGCCATGACCGCGCTGTCGCCATTTGCCTCACTGCCTATTGCAAGCTCCGCTTGCGCTAAGTAAAAGCCGCAGGTGAATCGGTGCGTCGGCCCGAGTTGCGCCAAACTAATCGCCAGTCCGCGCGCTAGCGTTTTGCTCGCCTCGGTGCGCTGCTCCAAACTTATCTGGATTTTTGCAAGTGCGCCAAGCGGGCGAATCAGCTGGTAGCGATCGGCGCCGATCAGCTTGCCGATACCGTCAATCGCTTGCTCGAGCTGCGCCATGCCGGCCCGTGGCTGATCCTGTTTGGCAAGCACCCCGCCAATGTCGGCAAGCGTGCGCCAGCGCTCCAGATCATAGGTGCCGGACAAATCCTGGTAGCGCTGAGCGGCATTGCGCAGTGCGCGCAGCGCCTGATCTTGCTTGCCCAACATGCTGAGCGTATTGCCGAGATAGCGGTGCAGATGCGCCAGCAGCACAGGCGTCGCCTCCCTGATCGCTAAGGCCTCGCGATAGTCAGCGACGGCTAGAGCATTTTCACCATTCGACTGATAAAAGATGCCGCGCGAAAACAGCGCTCTGGCAACCCTTAGGCTCTGATTGCCGAAAAGCGTACGGGTTGCACTGACAGCAATTTCAAACTGCGCCTGTGCCGCATCACGGACGCCTAATCGGTCTAACACCCCGGCATAGGTAAGCCGCGCAATCGCGGTGACCGGGTGTACGTCACTGTAGCGTTGCACCAGCACGGGAAGGCCGCTCTCATAGTCCGCTCGCGCCTTGGCGTATTCGCCAATACCTTCCCAAAGTGTTGCGCGTCCGACTAAGGCATCGGCGTAGTCAACGCTATCAGTGCCAGAAACGCGTGCAAATATACCAATCGCCTCGTTGATTGGCGCTAGATTCTCGACATTAGCCTCATCAGCTGAAGATTCGCTCACCAGCATCAGCGCTTTCGCAAGATCTTGCGCATACGCCTCGCCCAAGCTGCGATAAAGTGCCGACGCCACACTCGCGTCCGAAAACGCTGCGGGGCGTTGATCGAGTGCGTGTTCGGATGATCCGCGAATATAGTGCGTTTGCGCGATCAGCGCCTTGGGCGCATCGGCAAGTGCGGCCAAGCTTGTTAGGTTTTGCGCCGTCAGCGTAAGCACCGTTTGATGACTGCCGGCGTTTCTATAGATTTTCGCGAGCGCCAGGCGCAGCTCATTTTGCTGTAGCGGCGCATCGGCGAATTCTTGCTCTAAGCGCTTCACAGCCGACGCCAAGATTTCCGCTGCAGTAAGTTTTTCACCACGTACCTGGGTTTCGTCGGCACTGAAAAAAACCGACAGCAAAAACGACTGCGCACGTTCGGCGCGTGCAGAGGCGCGCTCGGCGTTGCCACGCTCCAATTCGGCAAGCCGCGCCTGCTCGCGCGCCACCCCAGCCTGCCACAACGCCAGCGCCAAGCCCGCAATCAGCGCCAGCAGCACCGTGCTGGCACTTCCCACCATCACCCGATTGCGCGCAACAAATTTCTTCACGCGATAACTTCTGGAATCCGGCTGGGCCGCAATCGGTCTGGCGTCTAACCAGCGCCTCAAATCATCCGCCAAGGCCGCCGCCGTTGCATAGCGTCGGGCGGGTTCGCGTTGCAGCGCGGTCAAGATGATGGTGTCTAGATCGCCCGCTACTTCACGCGCTAGCCGCGCGCTATTCAAGCTGCCAGCGCCGGTGTTCGCCGCGCCTCGCAGCGCGCGGCTAGGCACGGGCGTTTGCTCCTCTTTAATCTGCGCAATCAGGGCTTCATACGAAACCAGCCGACGTGAGTGCGGTAAAGTACCGGTCACCAGCTCAAATAAAATCACGCCCAATGCATAGACATCGGTCGCCGTGCTAATGGCGAGCCCTAGCACCTGTTCCGGTGCGGCGTAGGCTGGGGATAGCACATGTACGCCGGTATGCGTGAGTGTGTCGGTCGGCGCGCGTTCGCCTAGTAATTTCGCGATGCCAAAATCTAGCACACGTACTGCGCCGCTGGCATCGACCAAGATATTCGAAGGCTTTAAATCGCGATGCACGACCAAATGATTTTGCGCATACGCCACCGCTTCGCAGATCTCAGCCAACAGCCGCACCCGCTCGCGCACGCTTAAATTTTTCGCGCTGGCGTGCTCCATTAAGTTCACGCCGTCGACGTATTCCATGGCAAAGTAAAGCCGCCCATCTAGGCTGACGCCGCCATCGATAAAGCGGGCAAAATGCGGATGATTAAGCTCGGCTAAGATCTTGCGCTCTTGCACAAACCGGGCGCTCAGGGCGTCACTGTCCATGCCGCGCTTAAGCACTTTCAGCGCCACTTGTTGCACAAAGTGAGTCTCGCGATGCGCGACACGGCCGAAATGATTCGCTAGTGCCGTGTCTTGACGCTCGGCTAGCCACACCTCGCCCATACCACCTCGGCCTAACATTCGTTGCAAAACAAACGCGCCGATCACATCACCCGATTTGAGCGTGCCGACCTGCGCTGCATCGGCGGCTTCAGTGTCAACAAGTTGAGTCGCAAAAGCCTGCACGCCTTGATCCAGCACACCGGTGCTGGCAGCGTCTGCGCGCAGTAGTTCCGACACCGCTACCGCCACAGCCGGATCGAGTGCGGCAAGGGCTAGTGCGCGATCAGCAAGGGGTAACTCCACGATACGATCAAACTGTTCGAGGGCTTCGGCTAGGTGATTTTGCATGGTGTTGGCTTTGGCGAAGAGGATGACGAGAGCTTACGGGGTTTGGCTTGGAATCAGGCGCTGCGCTTGTTGCTCTAGTCCACGGAATTTCTTGCAAAAGCAGGCCACTTCAGAAAGCGGCTTTGCTACTTCGGTCGCTATGCT
>JAYVAQ010000074.1:0-2321 GCA_043750875.1 Rhodanobacteraceae bacterium | reverse complement strand
AAAATATGTTTTGGCGTTCCAGCAAGGCATGAGGAGGCAGCATGCTCATTGCCTGCAACGACGAAATAACGATGCTGGGGCGTCAAAAAAGTGTGCAATCTTGTTTGTAGCGTCCTTCGCCCACAAGGTGAGTTTCGAAATATCCAAATTTTTTAGAATATTCATAGCATTATCGAAATTAGTTAGCGGTCAACTGCCGTTTCTAGGTTCAAAGCCATTGGCAAACACGACCGCGATACAACCCGCAGCAAAATCGGTTTGAAATGCGCTCAAGTCGGCGGCGTTGAGCGTGGGCAAGTTATTGCTACCAAGCGAATGGTCGTAATTTGCCTGCGGATTGCTTAGCGCCCAGGCGGCGCTGAACGCGGTGCTGTCAGCGACATCCAAAACGCCATTGCCGTCAAAATCAGGTTTGCAAAAATTGCTCGGGACGACGGCGGCAGCGTTTGGGTCTGAGCCCAAGTCAAGCTCGTCGCGGTCGTAGTAGCCATCCGCGTCCCGGTCTAGGCCAGCGCGGTATTGGGAAAGCGCAGGCAGCACGGTGAAGCTGATTTCACTGCCCGGCGCCGCCGATGCGATCAGCGCGCTCAGCGTGGTGACGCGGTGTTCGCGATCGGATAGCCAGACATTTTGCGTTGCATACAGCCAACCCCGGCTTTCGCCGCTTTGCGTACCTTTGGCGATCAGCGAAATCGTGCCTAAATCCGCCAGCGCAATAAAACGATTCAAGCGCGCCAGATCGTTCGCGTTGCTGTTATTGCTGCCATTGAAGGTCAGCTGTTTGCCCACGGCAGCGTGGGTTTCGGTTTCGAAATTCAGCAAAAATGCCTCCACGTCCCGACGGTTTTGCGGCGCGGCAGCGGGCGCGCCGAAGTTGAAGCCCGCCAATAACAAAGCCTGCAAGCTGTCGAATTCGGATTGGTGATTGAAACCAAAGCCCTTGTTGTTGGTCTGACTGGTGCGTGACCAGCCGACTTTTTCCCAAACGCCACGCAATTGCGCGTTTTTCATCGTTTGCGGTGCCAGCACCAACATTGGATCATCGATTTGCCCGGACGTGCCGACCGGCAAGGTGTGGCAGGTTTGGCAGGTAGCGGCACCAGGAAGTACTGGCAAGGTTTGATACAGATTGAGCCCGTTCACGGCATTGCCAGCACCGCCCGTGACCGCAACTGCGGTGGGTAGACTGCCGTCTTCGTTGCGATTTGGATTTGATTGATAGCGGATCGTGCCGATGAAATCGCTGAATTGTTGTAACTGCAACGCCGTCGGCTGGGCATCCATACCTTGCAAGTCAGTGAAAGCTGCGGCAAATGCGGCAAGGTTTTCTTTATCCCCACGCCAATGTAAGGGCTCATTTCCGACGATCCCTTGCAGGCTTTGCGTCAGCATCGGGCCTTTCATCGGGTTCCAGTCCCGGCACGTGCCGATCCGGCAGTTCTGGTTAAAGGTTTTCATATTTCCTGCCGGGTTGCCCAAATCCCAAGCCATGAAATCCGTGCGCGCGTCGATATGGCAACTGGCGCAGGACGCTTGGCCCAAGCCGCTGGTCGCATGCGTGTCATAAAGCAGCGGCCTTCCGAGTTTGATCGCGCTAGGGGTCGGATCAAAGAAAGCGGTACGCGATAGTTCGCTGGCGCTGCTGGTGGCAATCAACGAAATACTGCCATCAAAGCGGTTCAGCACATATAGGCGTGTGCCATCAACACTCAATGCCAGCCCAGTTGGGCCTTGGCCGACATCAATTCGCGCCATGCGTGCACCATTGGTATCGATCACGATGACGTTATTTGAGCCCATGCCAGTGACATAAGCGTTGCCATTATTGGGGTGCCAAACGATTGCGCGTGGGTCACCGATGGCTTGGTTGCGTATCGCCTGCGGCACGCTGCGCACGCTGTAATCTAGCTGCGGGTTTAAATCTGCAATTTGGTGCGTATTCGGTGTGTTGGCATCGAACTGGCCAAGACGGGAACGAATAAAAATACTTTTGACGTTGGGCTCAAAGCGAATTTCATTGAGCGCTTCAGTGCCGACTGCAGTGACCAAGCCATTCGGCCTGACGCCAAGCGCCATCACCGTGGTCATTAAGGAATTTGCATAGCTGACGCCCAAACTATCGGCATTAACAATTGCAACATCGTGATCCGCCAAATCCCAGGTCACGAAGGTCGAAAAATCGCGGCCATTGTCGTCACACCATGCGCCAGCAGCATCGCGCCGCACGATTTGGGCGACCGCAGGCGGTGTGGAAAGTGCTGGGTTGATCGCGGGCGAAAACGCATTTCCGCTATTAGGCGCTGGGTTGCGCCCGGCGTAGG
>JAYVAQ010000073.1:0-2840 GCA_043750875.1 Rhodanobacteraceae bacterium | reverse complement strand
GACTCAAAGGTGTCAGTCAGCAACTGGGCCAGCAGGTTAAGGACATTGCCAAGCAGACTTCCAAAGAGGGTATGGAATTATTAGAAAAGGGGATCAGTGTTGGGAAAAAGCTGATGGGGGGCAAGTAATGATTGGCTTAATTGTCATCGTCATCGACCATGGTGTGAAGAACACCGTTGCGATACTCCCCGTAACCATCCGTCCCATAATGCCAGCCGTCAATGTTACGTCGCCGATGACTGGTGAGGGCGATTTCGATCATTGCTTTAGCGAATGCCGGTACAAACCACAGCACGAACGCAAACACTTTAGTAAGTATCAAGAAAGCAGCCAGCGCCAGCGATGCGGCAATCAACAGCACCAAATAACCGGCTTTGAGCGCCCAATTAGGCTCGGCCAGCAAGCGGGTGTTGAGCGTTTTAATCCAGATATTTGCATTCACGACGGCACTCCAGTTTGCAATGCGTTAAGGGTAGCACGGGGTTATCTGGTAGCGACTAAACCCAGCTCTTCGACGGTTATTGCCCGGTTTTTGGTTTTATGTTTCATCGACTCAGGCGGCTCTAGGTTCCAGATGCTCAGCGTCTATCATCTTGGGAATGAGTTGCATTCCCAAGGCGCGCAGGACCTTTTGTACAGTTGCGAAACTGGGATTGCCTTCAGCGCTCAAGGCCTTGTAAAGCCCTTCACGGGTCAAGCCCGACGCTTTAGCAATGCGAGTCATGCCTTTGGCCCTGGCAACTTCACCGAGCGCAACACACAGGAATGCGGGGTCAGTCTCAGACTCATCAAACGCCGCATGCACGAACGCCAAACAATCCGCTTCGCTATCCAGGTAATTCTGAACATCGAATTCCCGCGTCATCGCTTCAATTTTCGTCGTCATCGTCATAGCCTAATCCTCCAAAAGTTGCGCCAAAGTCAGCGCCCGTTGAATGTCGCTGGACTGCGAGGATTTATCACCCGCACACAAAACGACGATCAAAACATTTCCGCGTTTTTTAATGTAAATCCGGTAGCCAGGCCCGTAATCAATTCTCAATTCGCTAACGCCGTTCCCTACAGGCTTCACATCGCCCAGGTTGCCCAATTTGGCGCGCAACAAGCGCATAACGATGCGCTGCTTTGCACCCAGATCCCGGAGCGCGTAAAGCCAGTCACTAAATTCGGGCAATTCACGGTAGGTCAGCATAGAAAGATTGTAAACCACAGTTCACGGTGGCGCAATCGGGGCCTCGGCCACAATAAATACATCGAGCGAATTGCCCACGGCATCACTTTCCTTCACCCACCGAAAACCAGGAGCCTTTCATGGCACGCGGCGTAAATAAAGTCATTCTCATCGGCACCTGCGGCGCAGACCCAGAAACGCGCTACGGCGCGAACGGCAATGCAATCACGACCTTGCGCCTAGCCACCAATGAATCGTGGACGGATAAAGCCACCGGCGAAAAGCAAGAGCGCACCGAATGGCACCGAGTCAAACTATTCGGGCGCACCGCCGAAATTGCCAGCGAATACCTGCGCAAAGGCAAATCGGTCTACATCGAAGGCAAGCTGCGCACCGACAAATACACCGACAAAGACGGCATCGAGCGCTACAGCACCGACATTGTGGGCGATGAGTTACAGCTGCTGGGTGGCCCTGATTCTGGGCAAAGTGACAATGCACCTGGTGCGCGCATTCCCGCCGGGCCTCCTAGGCCAGCACAAGGCGCTCGACCCGCAGCGCGCGCGCAGCCGGCGCGTGGTGCAGCACCGCCGTCGCAAGATTTTGACGATGAAATCCCGTTCTAATTCCGCTCTGGTGCACTTTTAGGCCGGACGCTCAGCCTAGCCCAATCAAAAGGAAATCCATGAACACCATTCATACACTGCTGAGACTCACTCTGCTGGCGCTAGCGCTTGGCGGTTGTGCCGGGCGGACTGCATCGGTTGCCAAATCTGAAGCAATCGTTGTTGCGCCAAGTTCGTCGGCCGTATCGAGTGAAGGCTGCAACCCGATGACGGTGATGGCCGCGAATCCGCGACTGTATCAAGCGATGATCGATGGCTGGGTGCCGCCCACCGCGTACGCTGAACCCTGGTTGCTCGATTGCGCCATCGCTATGAATTTAGATCCGAGCGGTGCGCTTGTCCTTAAGGCAGTCCAGACCCGATTGGATGCGCTCAACCTTTTCAGTGGTGAAATTAACGGCAAGCAAAGCGAGCCCTTGAAGGCAGCGGTAAGCGTATTTCAGCGCCGAGCGGGCTTGCGCCAAACCGGATTTGTCAACGCAGCCACGGCGATTGCGTTGGCACAAAAATGATTTTGGTCGAAGCAAAGCAAACAGCGACAACCAAACTGAACGATCACCGCAGACCTGCCGAGCAGCGATGACACGAAATATCGCCAGATGGCGTTTCACTCACGCTTAGGAAATTGCTTAGGCAAAACGCAAGACCACATAGGGGCAACACATGAAAATTATCAAACTTTCCATTCTTTCCATTGCACTGTTACAGGGCTGCGCAACCGGCGTCATGGTTGGCGACCGTTCGGCGCGTGGCCCGGTGACTGGCTCGGCTGCTGGAGGCAATGCGGTTGGCGCTAGTAGTCAGCTGGAACGCTGCGACGCACCGCTGGGCACGCTGGCCGTCGTAGAAGACACCACGCAAGACTGGTACCAGCTATTGACCACGCAATATCAACTGCCTGCGACTACGCCGCTGCTGCGTTTACTGATTCAACAAAGTAACTGCTTTGTAATCGTTGATCGTGGCCGCGCAATGGAGCTAATGCAAACTGAGCGCGATATGGCGAGGAATGGCGATTTGCGCGCGAACTCGAACATGGGCGC
>JAYVAQ010000072.1:0-2630 GCA_043750875.1 Rhodanobacteraceae bacterium | reverse complement strand
GGGCTTGGACCTGGGCTTAGCGTCCAACTTTGATCAAGACGCGAACTTTACTGACATTACCGGTGATGGCTTGCCCGATTTGGTGTTTGGTAGCCCCAGCGCGCAAGCATTAGCGGTGCGTGCGATGCAGCGTATCACCGGCAGTAGCAATCAGGCGTTTGCCTTTGAGGCCACGGATCGCACGGTGAGTTTTGATGGCTTTGATCCGCTCGCAACGCTGGCGTTTGGCAGCTCGGTTCGTGATGCTTTGCGCTCGGGTGATTTGACCGGCGATGGCATTGGTGATTTGGTGCTGCGCGTGGAAAAAATTAATATTGTCGGCTTCAATTGCAACACCACGCCCGGTGTCATCTGTGAAGCCTGCGGTTTGCCTGGGCAGCCGTTGTGTATCAAAACCAATCAACCCAATAGCTGTCAGTCGACCAATGATGAGACTTGCAATGTCTCGTTGCTGGATCCATTACGCCTAAATGGAGGCGTGCGTTTTGTAAGGACGTCGGAACAAAGCAACCTGCAATCTGGTGCTCCACAGCCGAACGGCAGCACCGTCACCAATTACTGGGTTACCGCCAAAGTCGTGCCCGTCGGCAATAACTTTGTTGTGACGGCGGGCCAGTGCATCGGTACCGGCAGCGATCCCAGCGCCTGCGACAATAATTTTCTCAACTTGCTCAGCACCTCGCTGGTCGACATTAATGGCGATGGCTTGGCCGATGTTTTTATGCGCTATCGCCAAAGTGGCAGCGGCACGAACCAGATTGATCGCTTTAGCTATCGCCTTAGTCGGGGTGGCAATGATGTAAGCAATGCTTTATTGCCAGAACAAAGCACAGGCCTGAGTTTAAAAGTGCGCGAAGCAGATCGACTGCAACTGGCGGATATCAACGGCGATAAACGCGCCGATTTGGTATATCAAACCACCTGTACTTTTGGCTGCACCTCAGGTGCCAATCCGCTCAAAGCGCGGCGCTTTGTCGGCGCCGATTTTTCGTTTGAACAGGAGGCCGCGTCGGGATCACCTGCCGTACTAGGCGGGCAAGATCCGAATCAATACTTGGTGTTGCCAATGGACATCAACGGCGATGGCAGCGCCGATTTGGTGCGCTACAAGGCGAACAACAGCAGCAGCCAAAACATGTACGTGGTGCCTGCCAACCTACGCTATGGCGGCAATGATTTCATCGTCAAATTTAGCAATGGCTTCAATGTCAACCACACGGTCAGCTACGCGCCGCTGGTCAGTAAATTCGTCTACGAGCGTGCTTTTGACGGCCCGCGTTTTGACGGTGGCCGGAACTCCGCCGTCTTCGATGTGTTCAGCCCGCTATGGGCGGTACGCGAAGCGCGTTCGAGTTCGCCCGGCTGTGCGCCGGACACGTTGACGTGCGTGACAAGCACCTTTAGCTTGGCTGCCACGTCCATCGTGCGCTACAGCTATCGCGGTGCCCGCGTGCAAACCGGTGGGCGTGGTTTTTTAGGCTTTGCTGAAATCCGCACTGAGGATATTCAAAACAAGCTGCTTACGACCACGCAATACCGGCAGGATTATCCTTTCATTGGCCGCCCCAGCCGCACGATTGTGCAAAAGCTGGCCAACATAATTCCCGATAACATTTGCCTGATTAATCCGCTCGACCCGAGCTGCTTTGAAGAACCGCCGCTGACCTGCGGCCCGGTGTTGTGCCGTATTAATGAATCGCGCACGCCACCCGGTGAAAACGAAGATGGCAGTTTTCGCGCGATTGCCAGCGCACGGGCCTATCGCTTTATGTCGCTCGTTGATCCCGTGATCACCGATGCCACGAGTGAATACACGAGTCTCCCGCTATTCGTACCGGCAACGCAACAGCCCATCGTGGCGTATGCTGGCAGCACGACCGAGCTGCGCTATGACTTGGCGACGCAGGCGCAAACGCAGCGCGTGACCGGTCTAACGATCATGGATGCGCAGGGCAATTTGTTCGTGCAGGAATCCACCACCTATGATGCGGCCAATGTCGAAGTCGAGCGCAAAGGGCAAGCCAATTTTTACGGCTGTACCGAAGTACCGGTAGTGCTCGTCAAAGGTGTGGGTGGTGGCTGTCAAAGCTCATCAAACCCAGATGCCGAACGCGTCCGATTGGGGCGGCTTTCACTCTCGTCGGTTTACACGGTGCGCGGTGGAGTAACCAAAGAACGCCGCAGCAGCTTTGAATATGATGCCAACACGTTGATGCTAGTGGCCGAAGTTCAAGGCCTTTACAACTATGGCAGCACCTTGGTGGTTGGTGGCGTGCTTGAGCCGCCGTTGAGCGAAAAAGCGCACATGCATCAGCGCACTGATTACATTTTGGATAGCAGCGGTAACCGCACGTTTAGCGTCACCTGCAATGTCAGCAATTACGCGAACCGCGCGGCGTGCATCAACCTAAGCCAATTTCAACAACAGCAATGGCCCGCAACGCCAACACGTTTTCAGCGCTACAGCCGCATGGAATACGACACCCTGGGCCGCTTTGTGCAGGGCAGCAAATCGCCGTATTACAGCGCCGGCAACCCGGCGGGCGTGGAGGCTTACAACGAACGTACCGGTGTCAAAAATGATGGCACCCTCAACACCTTAGGCAGCCTCAATCGCACTGTCTACGGTG
>JAYVAQ010000071.1:0-2037 GCA_043750875.1 Rhodanobacteraceae bacterium | reverse complement strand
ATTTTTTGTTCGTTTTGGTTGGCATTGGCCCGCTTTGATTGGCATGCATGGGGTGATTGGCAGCGTTTGCCAGATGCAGCCTGCGTTCTGGTGCATTGGCTATGCACGGCTTGGCAGCGCTCTCGCATCGGGCTGGATCGGGCGCTTTGTTTTGGCCCTAAATGCTACGTGTTTGCATGCGCAAAGTACGAAGGCGCTCGCTTTAGTTCGAGCGCATTCGCATCGGCTTGGCGCGTCCCGCATTGGCTTGCGATTGGTTGAGGCCGAGCGTGGTTTTTCTGTATCCCTCCGCCCAATCCCATCTATCCAAAAGCGTTAGGTTTGCTGGCCAGGCACATGGAAGTATGCGAACAAACCCGATATGAGCCGCTGCAACGCGCCATGATCTTTTGCATTGTATTCGTTGCGACAACGAAGCAAGATTAAGGCCATATTTTCTACAGCTTCGTTAGGAACCGCCATACACGCCGAACAATTCCAACGCCGGAAGAAGCTTGCAGTTTTCTGGCACAACAAAGCGAGTGATCTTCTAGGCTCAGCCGGCGCTCTATGGGCAAGCATGCACGACCCGGCAAGCGCAGCCACGGCCGAACAGTTGGGGCTCGGCCAAAGCTTTTCGTTCTCTATCGCATGCTGGCCGGTCTACCAAATGCTATGCGGCATGTCTCTTGAGCTACTTCTAAAGGCAGTTGTTGTTGCGCAAGGCCAAGAGCCGCAGGTCACACATGACCTGTCTTTGCTTTCTCAACAAGCCGGCCTTGCTCCGTCCAGTCAGCAGTTCGCACTTTTTAAGCTTCTGTCGGGGTCCATCGTGTGGAACGGTAGGTATCCTGTGCCAAAGCTCGAGAAGCATTTCACCGAATACGAAGAACTGTCGCGCCAAGTGCTCTTCGACGAAAAACCAATTGGGAAGTTAAAGATTCTGCAGCCAAACGGCGAGCTCAAGTGGGAAGCGTTTTATGAGCTGTGGGGCCTAGCGAATGCGCGCTATCACGAAGCAAGCTCCTAACTAAAATTTTTCCAGCCAACAATCCGGCATTCGACGGTATCGCGCTACCATTGGTTTTCGGGTCGCATGTCGGCTGAATTCAACGTTGGTAACCATGTCAAACAATCCTGTTGCGGTCTGCACTGTGTGTGGCAAATTTGCATTCGACGGCTCCCTCATTAACGCGCAGTGCAGCGCCCATGAAAAAACTAAGCGCTGTCGTGGTGTATTTGGCAGCGCGCTCAACAACACCGACTGGGCGCATTGCAATCCGTGCGGTGGGCGCGGTTGCGAGTTTTGCCAGAACACCGGCTGGCAATTCATCCGAAAATGAGATTGGAACCTCTGCTATTGCTTATTAAATCGTTGGGCCCATAGGCGTGGAACACTCGATCACACTGAATTTGGCTGTCTACAGCGAAATGGATAGCTGGGTTGAGGCCCAAGTGTCGCCGTGCTGGTTCGGCTCGCTAGATAGTGACGAGTTCATTTCGGCCTCTGTCGAGCCAAGTGGGCTACTCGTCTCTGGCAATATTGACTCCTCCCCAAGCCAAACGCTTTGGCACGAATCTTTTGATGTAGTTGGGTCGGTGCACGTTTATCTGAATTAAGCCCGCGACCACCGGCATTGGCGTTGAACGCGTGCTCTTGGCTTTGACCCGATTTGTTCGTCGAAGCGTCGCAACCCTGGCTAAAAATCGTTCCTGTTAAATCTCCTGTCAACTTGCCAGGAGTTCTCCTGTTATCGCTGGAAGGAAGCTAGACCCCGTTACCCACAACGAGTCTAGGAGTCCACAGTGCAGTCAGAACCGATCATCAAACACCTGAGTCAACGCGAGTTAGCGACGCGTTGGTCGAGCAAAGAAACCACGCTTGAGCGTTGGCGTGCCGTGGGCATCGGCCCGATCTATCTCAAGTTGCAAGGCCGCGTGCTGTATCGCATCGCTGATGTTGAAGCGTATGAAAAGCAGAGCTTGCGCAAGAGCACCAGCCAGCCGTTAGCAGCACACGCAGGCGGTGCGGCATGAGCACGCTGACTTTAAAAGAAG
>JAYVAQ010000070.1:0-4628 GCA_043750875.1 Rhodanobacteraceae bacterium | reverse complement strand
GCTCACGCTAACGCCAAAGGCCGCCGAAGCTTTGGCAAATCAACCCGGCATCGCTGGTGTTGAAGTTGAAACTACCCTCGCGATGCAAACCGATACCGGCCCGGCATTTGTTGGCGCACAGGCGCTTTGGGGGGCGACACAAGCGCAAAGTGGCCATCGCGGCGCGGGCGTCGTGGTCGGCATAATTGATTCTGGAATCAACTCAAGCCACCCAAGTTTTGCCGCCACCGCGAGCGACGGCTACCAGCACACAAATCCGCGCGGGCGGCGTTTTGGTTTGTGCAACACCATAGCGACGGCACGTTGCTCGAATAAACTGATTGGGATTTATGATTTTACCGACGAGGGCAGCAAAGACGGCAGCGATTTAGATGGCCACGGCAGCCACGTCGCCTCGACTGCGATCGGCAACCCTTTTGCAGGCCAAATTAGCGCACCCACGGTTAACCTCCCGGTGCCGATCAGCGGCGTTGCGCCGCGTGCAAATGTTATTTCCTACAAAGCGTGCAAAAAAAATACCGGGCCAGGCTCATGTCCATTTGTATCGGTGATCGCTGCCATTGAACAAGCCGCGATCGATGGCGTGCAGGTTGTCAATTATTCTATTGGTGCATATCCCAGAGATCCATTCAATGATCTAAATACCGCCAGCGATACGCGCGCTATGTTTAATGCGCGCGCTGCGGGCGTGGTGTTTTCAGTGTCGGCGGGCAATGACGGCCCGGGCCCGGGCACGGTGCAATCCCCAGCGAATGCGCCCTGGGTATTGGCCGTCGCAAATACCAGTCATGACCGCTTATTGCTCAATACGCTTGGCAACTTGAGCGGCAACGTTGCAGCGCCAAAATTAGCCTTTGATGGCGTCGGCATTAGCGCTGGATTGGCTGACCGCTCGATCGTTTTAGGCGCCGCGTTTGGCAACCGCTTTTGTAGTCAAGGCAGCGAATTAGACAGCCCGCCCACTGGCGTATCAAACCCGTTTGCGCTAGGCACATTTAACGGCCAAATCGTGGTGTGCGAACGCGGCACTCAAGCGCGCGTTGCCAAGAGTTTTAACGTGCGCGCAGCGGGCGCAGGCGGCATGATTTTGATCAACACCGCCCTGGAAGGCGAAAGTATCGTCGCAGATTCGCACTTTTTGCCAACAGTGCACTTGGGCCAAAACGACGGCGCGTTGTTGCGCAACTGGCTATTGAGTGCGACGAATACGCGCGGCAACATTGGCGGTACGGTTTCGGTGCGCAGTCCAAACTTAGGCGATGTACTCAATAGTTCATCCTCGCGCGGTCCCGTTGTGGCGGGCATGATGAAGCCAGATATCGCCGCACCCGGCACCGATATTTTAGCGGCCGATTTAGGCACCGGCATTCAATCGTTTACCGGCACCTCCATGGCCGCTCCGCACGTGGCGGGCACCCTCGCCCTGCTGCGCGCGCTGCATCCAAGTTGGGGTGTGGACGAGCTTGAAAGCGCGGTGCGCACGAGTGCTTTGACGGGTTTGGTACGGGAAGCGGGCAGCACAACTGCTGCCAGCAGCGCGCAAGCCGGTGCCGGCCGGCTGCAGGCAAATGTGGCGGAACAGGCGCGTTTGTATTTGCCGTTAAGTAATTCCGAATTGCGCGCAGGCGCGGCAAACCCCAGCGCACTGAACTTACCGTCTATGCTTTCCAACAGCTGCAAAAGCCGCTGCACGTTTACGCGCACGGTCAAAGCTAGTAATGATATGCAGGGGCGCGGCAGCTGGAGCGCAGCGCTGATACTGGCCGCACCAGCCTTAGAAATGACGATGCGCCCGGCACAGTTTTCCATCGGCGCGGGCGAAAGCCAAATCCTGAATTTTGATGTCGACGTCAGTAATCCATTATTCGCCGGACAAGAATTGAACGGAACCGTGGAACTGCGTGCCGCCGGATTTTCCAGCCTGCGTATGCCCTTAAGCGTGCGCGCTGATCCAGGTAACGTGCCGGATGCGCTGAATTTCAACGCGACCGCTGAGCGTGGTCAGTTGCAGAGCACACTTAGTGGGCTTGTTGCGCTGCCACGTCCGAGCGCACAGCTTTCAGAGTTCACCAAAGTGATCACGGAAACGGCAACTATTCCGGGCAACACCAGCACGCCGTTCAACGACACCACCAACGGTACGCTATTGCGCCTCGTTACAATCAATGATGTCGGCGGGCAGTTTTGGGCCAGCGCCAACAACGCCAGCGGTCGCGATTTGGATTTGTTCCTGGGCCGCGATTCCAATAACGACGGGCTAGCCTCGATAAACGAGATGCTGTGCCGCAAAAACAGCAGCGCCAGCGCAGAAAGCTGCCGAATAGACGTCAAAACCGCAGGCCGTTACTGGCTGCTGATGCAAATCACCAACACGAATTCCGCCAACAATCCTTCCGTATCGATGGAATACGCCGCAATTTCCGCGCCGACAATGCCCAGCACGCGCGCTAATTTTGTGGTTGCACCCGGGAAAACGCCGCAGAACGTCGCGTTTCCAATAACGCTTAGCTACGACCTAGGCGGCAGCATTCCGGGCGAAAGTTACGTCGCCAACTTGGCATTACGTGCGGATGCTGCAGCGGCAAACCCAATTAGTACGATTTTAGTGCGGCTTTTCCGCGCCCCCGGCGCCGAAACGCCGTTGGTTCTACACAACCAACGTGTGGAAAACATCACCGTGCCATCCGAAGGCAATCGCCTTAAAATAAGTTTTAGTGTGCCCGCAGGCGCTACCAGCGTTGACATTTCCATCACTAACGCCAGCACCGCCGCAACTGATCTCAAAGCCGAAATTGTTCGCGCACTAGCCACCGAAGCTATGCTTGAAGGTGTTTCGAGCACAGTACCCGCGTTAAGTGCGGCCACATTTGCAAACGGCACGGCAAACATCACGCTGAGTGGTAACGAACTGACGCCCGGCCGCTACTATTTACGCTTTAAAAATAGCCGCACGGTTCCTGGAACCGCCGCGCCATCGGTGCAAGCTACCCTAAAACTTAGTATCACCACGACTGGCAACGCACCCAATTTGGCACCGGAGCTTTATTACAACCCGGCGCGCAGTGGCCACGGTTTAGTCGTTACCCGTGCTGGCGCAGATGCCCAATTTCTTTGGTACACCTATGACCATAACGGGCAACCCACCTGGTATTTATTCTTGCCTACAGGCTATTACGCCAGCAATCCCGGCGTTTTTACCGGGCCGCTACTGCGCTCAACTTGGGACGGCAGCAAAGGCAGCGGCGGGCAAGTGCTAGGTCATGCCAGCATTACCCGTACCAGCACCAATGAATTTATTTTTGACTTCAATTTACTGGGTGAAAGCGGCAGCGAACGCATGCAGTTTTTAGGCGCTAGCGGCTGCATCAGCGGCAATAATGTCAGCACACTGACCGATTTTACTGGGCTTTGGTATCAGCCCAGCACCGCAGGCTGGGGTGCCAGTGTCCATATCGCCCCGGGCTTGGAGTTTGTACCGTTTTTCATCTATGACGATTTAGGTCAGCCGCGCTGGGTGCTAGGTACAAACCCTACGCCCACGCTTGCCAATAGCGCACCCGCGAGCAACCCGCTGAGTCAATTATCTGGCTTTTGTCCAAGCTGCAGTTACACCGCGCCCACGCAACGCGCTGCAGGCAGCTATTCCCTTAAAATGGACGCGTTGCCACGTTTGACCGCCGACATTACCGGCACGGTCACTCTCAACGCGGCCTTACAAACGCCGCTGCAGGGCAACTTTAACCAAAGTGGCGATTTCGCATTATTGACTGGGAAAAAGCCATGCGCGCAGTAGCACGAAGCGGGGGTTTTTTTGATTTCAGTCGAGTTACGGTGGTGGTGTACGGCGATCACCCCGCGCAAAGTAAATTTGGCTCAAGTTTGGCTTTAGGTTGCACTTTGCCTAGCCGCTAAGCTCTAAGATCGCGCATCCCTGAACTCAACTAAACTATGCCGCCGTTCCCGCAAATTGATGGTTATAGAATTACCCGACTGATTGGGCAGGGCGGAATGGCACGGGTTTATGCTGCCATCGAAGCTGAGCTTGAACGCGAAGTGGCGATCAAAGTCGTGCAACTAGATCCTAATCGCGACGGCGAAATCGCTAGCCGTTTGGAATTCGAAGCGCGCAGTTTGGCACGCTTACGCCACCCGCATATTGTCGAACTCTACCGCTTTGGCCGCCTGTCAACGTCAGCACTTTATTACGTGATGCCTTTGCTTAGCGGCGGCGATTTGGGGCATTGGCTCAAGCCGGTTGCGGAAGCGAAAGTGTGTGCTTTGATGTGTGATCTATTAGACGCACTAGGCCATGCACACCAAGCTGGCATCGTACATCGCGACGTAAAGCCAGAAAATATTTTGTTCGATCAACACGGACGCGTACAGCTGGCGGACTTTGGCGCCGCATTTGCGCTTGAGGTTGCATCAACTACCACTAGCCGCTTGACTCAGGAAGGATTTGCCGTCGGCAGCCTTGGTTATATGAGCCCAGAACAGGCGCGCGGGCAGGGCGTCAGTGGGCTTAGCGATTTGTACTCACTCGCGGTCGTGGCGTTTGAGTTGCTGACTGATACACGCTGTCACAGTGGCAATGACGCCGTGGCAATTGCACTGGCGCAAATTGAACA
>JAYVAQ010000069.1:0-2018 GCA_043750875.1 Rhodanobacteraceae bacterium | reverse complement strand
ACATGACGAGGTGGTGCACGGCAAGGGCTCGATGCTGAGTAAAATGCCCGGTGACGATTGGCAGCGCTTTGCCAATTTGCGCGCTTATTACGGTTTTATGTGGGGCCATCCGGGCAAAAAACTGTTGTTTATGGGCCAGGAATTTGCCCAGCTAAATGAGTGGGATCACAGCCAGCAGTTGCCGTGGCATTTGCTGGAAAACGCCGCTCATCTGGGTGTGCAGCGTTTGATCACAGATTTGAATCGTCTGTACCGACAGACATCAGCTTTGCATCAGCTGGACTGCGAGGCGGCGGGCTTCCAGTGGCTTATTTTAGATGACGCAGAGAACTCGATTTACGCGTTTGCTCGCTTTGATGGACGTGGCGGCGTTGCGATTGTGCTGTGTAATTTTACGCCAGTGCCGAGACAGAACTACCGTGTGCCGGTGCCCGAGGCGTATCCAATTTGGCGGGAGGCGTTAAACACCGACTCAAGCTTTTACGGCGGCAGCGATGTTGGCAACGGCGGCGAGATTTTGGCTACCGAAGGCGTCCAGGCGCACGGTTTTTCTCAATCACTGAGTTTGACTTTGCCGCCACTTGCGACCCTTTTTTTGCTGCCAGTTTCCCCCGGCAACTAACCCTATGTTGCTCAGCTTCCCTGCCAACTTACAGCCTGGGCATCCGTTTCCTTTCGGCGCGCAACTGACTGACAATGGGATAAATTTTGCGGTGTTCTCCGAGCACGCTACGCGCATGGAGCTGTGCATTTTTGATGCTGCGGGCGAAATTGAACTTAGACGCTATGATTTATGCGGGCCGGATGATGCGGTGTTCCATGGATTTTTAAGTGGCGTGACTGCGGGTTTGGTTTATGGCTATCGCGCGCATGGCCCCTATGCGCCCGAGCGTGGGCATAGATTCAACCCAAATAGGCTGATGCTGGACCCGTACGCGCGCGACATCGTTGGGCGCTGGTCATGGCAGGATTTAAACTTCGCCTACGTACTCGGGCATCCGCAGGGAGCGCGTTCTTTTGATGCGCGTGATAACGCCGCAATTGCGCTCAAGGCGCGCGCTGTCGCCACTGCCGAAGCACTCTCGCAGCGGCCGCGAGCGCCTAAGATTGCCGCGAACAATGTGGTGCTTTACGAGGTCCACGTCAAAGGCTTCTCAAAAAAAATTGAGGCCATTCCAGAGGCATTACGCGGCACCTATGCAGGCTTGGCGCACCCGGCGTCGATCGCGCATTTCAAAGCACTGGGTGTGACCACGCTTTCGTTGTTGCCAGTTCACTACAGCCTTACCGAAGCGCATTTGAGTCGACAAGGCTTGAGCAACTATTGGGGTTACAACAGCATTGGATTTTTCGCTCCCGAGCCACGCTGGGGCGGGCCAAATAACGCGCCCGGCGCGTTGATCCTAGAGTTTCGCCAAATGATTGACGCCCTGCATACCGCAGGCTTTGAGGTGGTTTTGGATGTCGTTTTTAATCACAGCGCTGAGGGCGATGAATTAGGCCCCAGCATTAGCTTTCGTGGTTTAGATAATGCGAGCTATTACTGCGCCCCTAGTGATGATCTATCGCGTTGCGTGGATTTCAGTGGCTGCGGCAACACCTTCAATATTGCACACCCGCGCGTGACTCAGCTGGTTTTGGATTCTTTGCGCTATTGGGTCATTGAGATGGGGGTGGACGGATTTCGCTTCGACTTGGCGTCCGTGTTAGCGCGTGATCACGCTGGTATTAGTGGGCACAGCGGCTTTAATGCGAATGCCGCTTTTTTTACCGCATTGCGCCAAGACCCGGTATTGAGCGCAGTGCGCTTGATCGCCGAGCCGTGGGACTGCGGCCCACAAGGCTACCAACTGGGGCGCTTTCCAGGCCGTTTTATTGAATGGAATGATCGCTTTCGCGATGCCATGCGCCGCTATTGGTTAGGCACAGCGGTGCATCAGCCCGCTTTAACGCGCGGTGAGTTCGCGCGCCGCTTTTGTGGTTCCAGCGATTTTTTTCAGCACGCCGGTAAGCGCCCC
>JAYVAQ010000068.1:0-4449 GCA_043750875.1 Rhodanobacteraceae bacterium | reverse complement strand
TTGGAGCGTTGACATGAACGATAAAGTGACGCCTTTCAAGAAGCAAAAGCCCGACTACTCCGCGCTACTAAAATCTGAGTTGATGCAAGCGCAGCCATCGCCCGACGCGCCGACGCCGGAGCGTTATCGCCAGCTGGGCGTGGATGAGGTAGACGTCTACGAAAACAACCCGCGCACGACTGAGCACGCCGAATACGAAAACATTAAAGCGGCATTCTTAACCAGTGGTATTGATACCGTGATGTTACAGGTGACGCGACGGCCCGGTTCAGATCGCTATGTTTTGGCGTTCGGCGCTAATACGCGCTTGCGAATTATCAAAGATCTTTGGGCGGAAACCGGCGATAGACGCTTTGAAGCGGTACGCTGCATTGAAGTGCCTTGGGGCGGCGAAATTTGGCTGCAAACCAATCACTTGATCGAAAACACCAATCGCAACGATATGTGTTTTTGGGACACGGCTAAAGCGTTTGTTGATTTACATGCACGCATGGAAGCGGAACTTGGCGTCCAGTTGCCTCACAAAGAATTTCTTGAACAATGCAAATCTCGTGGGTCGATTATCAATCGCACCGCCTATGTCTTTTACAGCTTTGCAGTAGCAACTTTCCAACAATGTCGATGCAAGAAAACGCTCAATAGGCTAGTAATCGAACAAATCAAGCCGCGTTTTTCGGTATACGAAACCATCGCACGGTTGGCTAAAACACCTAATGAAAGCGCCATCATCAGTGGCATTGAGGCATTTGATTCATTGTGCCCAGACAGGTTTGACATCAAACAACTGCTCGCTAGCACTGATTCGGCAGTTGCAGAATCTTTGGGCATGAGTCTGGTGCGGTTTTCTGGGGTTTTAGAAATTCTAAAGTCAGAACCCAAAGCCACATGGGAACGGGTTTTACAGCGCTTGGACTGGCGCGAAAAATCGCCGGCCGCATTGCCCGTTAACGCCCAAACCGACGCAACCTGCGCCCCTGCAGCACCTAAGCCAGCCATTCACCCTGAAGCACCAAATACTTTTGGCGAGCCATCGCGGTTTGCACTGCGTTTAACTGCCGCGCAAGCGGCGACCCAGCCCGCAGCATTTTGGGACATGAGTTATCCAGATGCGGACCGGCTCGATGCGCCCGCCCAATTAGCCACTATTTGGCAGCTGGCCTCCTTTATTTGCGTCGAATCGCGTATGCCGGAGGTGCTCAAGCCACTTGATGAAGGCGTCGGCTTTTTTGTCGAGCCTGATCCCGCAATCACCAATCCAAATGCGCGCCAGCTTTGGTCATTGCTGGCAATGCTCTCCGGCCAGTTTTACCCCGGAATATACAAGCGCATGCCAGCGAGTAGCGCTTGGTGTCAAATGTTGAATGGCGAGCGTCCAGATGCCTTGAGTTGGATCGAAAGCGCTGTCGAAACGCCGCAGTCCGCCTGGGGGCGAATGATTTATGGCTACGCCCCCTATGGCACGCCAAGCTGGATCAACTATCGCGAACGCACAGTGGCTGTCGGTGCGACCAGTGCCGCCTACGCGCGTTTGATGGTGGCGTGTCTCGAATTGCTCGAAGGTGCGCCTGAACGATTTGCCCATATTTCGCCGTCTGCTGACGGCGCACCTAAAGTAATCGGCAACGGCCTCAAGCCAGCGGTTACGCCATGATGCAACAGGGGAACTGTATGCCGATTCAAGAAGCGCTGATTTCAGCGTTACAGGCGGGGTTGCAAACACCCGGGGGTGATGAGGAGTTGGCCGCGATGGGAGTGCGTAGCGCTTCCATCGCAGCGCTACGCTCGCTTAGCCCGTCACATCTCAATCAACTACGCGGACGGCCCGTGCTGACGCTGAGCCTGGATCATGCCGCATTGACCGGCAGTCTGTGCGTGAACGCTGCCGCCAGTCTGATTCAACGAGGTGCCAGCAATGCAATGTTGAGCACGGTACTCGGACTTTCACGCAGTGAAATAAGTGCGCAACGCACAGCTATCGGGATTCCAGCCCCAACCGGGCGCACGCCGTTGCCACTGCAAAGCGTCCGTGAGCGCATTTTATCCGTATACCAAGCTAATGCCGCACTACCGCGCGCTGAGCGACTGATTGCGACGCATGATGCAGTACCCATGTACAAGCTGGCGCAAATCTGGGCCATTGTCGGCTTGTCATGAGCGACGAATTGGGCGCATGGCGCTACGAGGGGAGCTGGCAAACGCCAATCCCTAACCCGTTGATTTTTGACAAACGCCTGCCTGCCACGGCATTGAAGCTGTGGCTGGTGCTGCGTGCAGCGATTACCCCTGGGCAAACGCTATCGCCAACCTATGATTATTTAGGCGAGCGATGCAATCTCAGTCGGAGCACTGTGGCCCGTGCCGTGAAGATTTTGCGCGCCACGCGCTGGATTCAAACGAAAACACTGAAAACGGAATCCGGGTGGTTGTCCGGTTCAATGTATCGGATGTATGACGCACCGACTGCTATGGCAGATATTGCGACTATTGATCCTGACTATCCAACTTTTTTATCTGAATGCGCAGCATCAATGAATGATTCCGGGCTGGTTATCATTGCGCACGGTGAAATTGCTGCTTGGGCATTGGCAGGCATGGTGCCAATTGAAGTGCCCTCAGGCAGTTCGGTTTCTGCGTCTGGCAGTATGAAAACCAGACTACGCAGTATGAAAACCGAACTACCTAGTAGTTTGAAAATCGAACTGCCTAGAATCAGCGAAAAATTGGGTAGTTTGCAATCCGAACTACTAGGCAGTTCGAAAACCGAACCGCCAGTAAACCCTTATAATTCGGGCAGTATGGTTTCCGAACTGCCCCGTGCGCGCGATGTAGTTAGTAGTTGTATTTATACAAATACAGACTTAAAAGATAAAAGAACTACAACTACAAACCTAGTGGTAGGTATTGAGACGCGCACGCGCGCACAACTGATTTGGCCTGACATTGTGCCCATCGAAGTGCAGGGCAAAACGGAAGCGCGCTTATTGGCATTGCCGAATGGCATGGGCCAAGAGTTGCTGGATGAAGTGGCGTACCGACATCTGGCTGGTAAGGCAAGTAATGCGGTGTCGCTTTTGTACGGGCTAATCACGATTGCAGAACAAGGCAAATTTCAAGTGACTGGCGGCGCGAATGTCGCTAAGGCTCGAAACCGCGACGCGGCACCCGTCTTGCAGCAGGTTCCAGTCGACGCCGAGCAGCAACGCAAGTATGACCATGCCAAGCATGTTGAACAAATGCGTAGGTATGGGGTTGAGGTATGAGCCAATTTCAGACGGCGGGGGGTTCCGGTTGTTCGACTCGAACAAAACCGAACTCAAGCCAATTTCAGACGGCGGGGGGTTCCGGTTGTTCGACTCGAACAAAACCGGACTCAAGCCAATTTCAGACGGCGGGGGGTTCCGGTTGTTCGACTCGAACAAAACCGAACTCAAGCCAATTTCATTTACCAACCTTTTCCTAGGAGCAATTCATGCCTGAAGTTTTTTTGACATCGCCCAATTCGCCGTTTCCAGATCGCTACGATCTCTATGGCGAAATCAACGCGGTGCGGGCCCTGTATGACAGTCCTAGCCAGGATCCCGCTGATCCACTTTTCGCTCGTTGGCAAGAGGTCAAACGCCGCGAAAAGCAGTTTGCTGGCGTCAGCTTAGCTCGGCGCAAGCAGCGCCGGGCCGAACGTGCAGCTTCACTTGATCCCGCCAAAGGCTTGGTGAATGACGCAACCTTGTTGCTGCACAGCGTTGATGCGCAACAGTTGCTGGTCGGCACCTTGCCACGGGGCAGTGGCGCTGAGATGACCAACGGTGTTTCCGGAGTATTGCGAGCCTGTTCGTCGATTGCGCTGCTGTATCGGCTAACAGGGCGGCAGCATCCATTTGCCGACTGGGCGCTCATTGACGTTGAAACAGCGCTTGTCGCCATTGAAGAGATTGCTGATGAAAAACTGAAGACGACTCAGCTGTTGTTAGCGAATCGGGCTAAATCTGGCTTGTCCATTGGCCTGCTGCATTCCGAGGCACCGATGAATATTCCGGTGCGTTTTGGCTCGCCACACGGCTACCGGCTGTGCGACACGGTCATCAAATTTGATTTGCTGGTGCGCCACATGCGCACACTTTCGCGCTCCGGAATGTTGACCAGCACGGCGGCGACCGAGGTGATTCAAAGTGTGCGTTCGCCGATTCGTAAGCTGCTCGAACAAGCCGTTTTGCGCGGATCGCTACTGATGCAACCGGCCTATGCGTCAATGACCCGTGCCGATTTTAGTGATCCAGATATGCAGCTGCGTGTTGCCAAATTGGAACGCGTATTCACCCCCAAAGGCGTACCAATGCCCGATGACATTCGGGCTGGGATCCGTCGACCTGACTTTTTCTTGGAGCGAACCTAATGAATTCTAATTCAGCGCATATGTCAGAACCCTTTGCGGCCTCCTTTAAAGGCCCTTTA
>JAYVAQ010000067.1:0-2064 GCA_043750875.1 Rhodanobacteraceae bacterium | reverse complement strand
GAAGCCCGCGCTAGCGAGCCCCACCGGTGGCCAATTCTCTAGTTTCATGCCCAGCGACAATCCTTTTTGCGCAAGCACGTCCTTAATTTCTGTAAGCGATTTTTTACCAAGATTGGGCGTTTTAAGTAGCTCCACTTCGGTGCGTTGAATCAAATCACCGATGTAGTAAATACTCTCCGCCTTCAAGCAATTCGCCGACCGCACAGTTAATTCAAGATCATCAATCGGACGCAACAGCATCGGATCGAATTCTTGACGGCTTGGCGCAGGTGCCTGCGTCTCAACCCGCTTGACATCAACAAAAACCGCCATTTGATCAACCAAGATGTTCGCAGCACGCTTCACTGCCTCCACTGGATCGACGGTGTTATTGGTTTCGATGTCGAGAATCAACTTATCGAGGTCGGTACGTTGCTCAACCCGAGCAGCCTCCACCGAATACGCAACGCGTAAAATCGGCGAAAAAGACGCATCAAGTTGCAAGCGACCGATTGGACGCGCCTCGTCATCTGGAAGTCGTCGGCTGGTTGCAGGCTCATAGCCCACGCCCTTCTGCACCTTTAGGCGCATCGTCAACGTCACATCTTTGGTCAAATTGCAAATCACGTGATCACGATTAACGATTTCGACGTTATGATCTACCGTAATATCGCCGGCGGTTACTGGCCCTTTACCCTTTTTAGTGAGCGTTAGGGTAGTACCAGTTCCTTGGTGCAGGCGAATCGCAACTTCTTTTAGGTTTAATAGAACGTCAAGTACGTCTTCTTGCATACCTTCCACAGGACTGAACTCATGCACCACACCGTCGATTTCGACTTCAGTGATGGCAGCGCCAGGAATGGAAGACAGCAAAACTCGACGCAAAGCATTCCCTAGCGTGTGCCCGAAACCGCGTTCTAAAGGTTCGAGTACGACGCGGGAACGCGTACCAGAAACACTCTCAACTGAGATGTTGCTGGGGCGTAGTAGCGAATTAGATGCCATGAAGGGTTCCGATTACTTCGAATAAAGCTCGACAATCAAATTTTCATTGATGTCACTGGACAAATCACTGCGGATAGGCGCGCTCTTAAACGTGCCGGAAAGCTTCGCAAGATCAACATCGCACCAGCTAGGAATGGAATCCATTTGCTGTGCAAGCGTAGTTGCTTCCTTGATACGCAGCTGCTCTTTCGCCTTTTCCGCGATTGCAACAGTGTCATCAGCCTTCACTTGAAAGGAGGCCAAGTCTACGCGCTTGCCATTGACAACAACCGCGCCATGCGAAACCAGCTGCCTGGCCTGGGCGCGGGTGACCGCGAAACCCATACGGTAAACAACGTTGTCTAGCCGACACTCTAAAAGCTTCAACAAATTTTCGCCAGTTGCGCCTTTTTGAGCCGCAGCTTTTTGATAGTACAAGCGGAACTGGTGTTCAAGCATTCCATAAATTCGACGCACCTTTTGCTTCTCACGCAACTGTGTCGCGTAATCAGAACTTTTCGCCTTTTTAGCCGCACCGTGTTGACCAGGCTTCTGATCTAACTTGCATTTACTGTCCAACGCGCGAGCTGGACTCTTTAAAAATAAATCGGTGCCTTCGCGACGAGCGAGTTTGCACTTTGGACCAATATAACGTGCCATGTGTAATGTCTCCCGGTTTAAACGCGACGCTTTTTAGGCGGTCGGCAGCCATTATGCGGAATGGGCGTAACATCGATGATGTTAATCACCTTGTAGCCGATCGCGTTAAGCGAACGAACCGCACTCTCACGGCCAGGCCCAGGGCCCTTAATGCGAACTTCGACGTTTTTGACGCCGTAGTCCAGCGCCGCACGACCAGCCTTATCTGCGGCGACCTGCGCAGCAAAGGGCGTACTTTTACGGGAACCACGAAACCCAGCACCACCTGAGGTAGCCCACGAAAGCGCATTCCCTTGGCGGTCGGTCATCGTAATGATGGTGTTATTAAATGACGCTTGCACATGGCAAACGGCATCAGTTACAACGCGCTTGATCTTCTTCTTGACCTTCGCTGCGGCAGGCTTGCTCATTGCTCAAATCCTTTGAGTCTGTACTTTGTCT
>JAYVAQ010000066.1:0-2046 GCA_043750875.1 Rhodanobacteraceae bacterium | reverse complement strand
GGTCTTCGCGCTGAATTGATGCAGCGCCCTGAAAGGGCGAAATTTATTGCTACATCTTTTGTAAATCAATGGCTTGCCGAATATTTCGCCCTTTCAGGGCTTCTCAATTTTATGCATGCGAGACCCAGGGCGTTGCCCTGGGCTATCACCTTGCGCCCCGATAGGGCTAACAAAGCATTCGTTATATGTTGGATCGTGCTGCCAAGGCAGCACTGGCAATCAATCGCCTCGAAATTATTACGTGTTTGAAATAGAGTTGGAATTAGTGAAGAATTTAAACGCTGGACGCAATCGCTATTGTTTGCATATACAGCGCTGCGGTTCGCTCAGGCGATTGATAGCCACCTGCTAGTGTCGCTAATACGGGAATGCCGAGTTGCCTAAACGTGCGAAACACTCTCCGATCGCGCTCGGCCAGGGTTTCGGTACTTAGTCTCAGAGTTGATTTGGAATCATCCGCGTGGCTGTCCGCTGAGGCTTGATACAGCACGATGTCTGGGCGTTCGTCGATCAGGTGCGCAAGCGCTTGATCGAGCGCTTCCAGGAATTCATGGTCACTGCCATGCGGAAAACGTGGTACCTCTAGGGCCCGGCTTCGTGGGCCGCCACGCACGCCAAAGCGGCTGCCAAAGATCGAGATTGCCGAGAGATTGGGTAGCCGCGCGCAAAACGCCTCGGTGCCGTCACCGCCATGTTCATCACAGTCCAGCACCGCCACTCGCAGGTCTGGGTAGAGCAGGGCGATCAGCGCCAAACCATTGAACACGCAAAAACCGCCGCCGCGATCCGGTAGCGCATGGTGAAAACCACAGGCAAGATTGATTGAAGCGCCATGTGCGAATGCAAGTTGCGCTGCCCGCAGCTGCCCGCCGAGCATGAGCAAACAGGCATTGATCAGCCCAGGCGACCAGGGTAAGTAAGAAGAACCTGCGAGCGGCATTTTTCCAAGCAACATCGCATCGACATAGCTGGCATCGTGCAGCGCGTGCAAATGCATTAACGCAAGCGGTTCGGGACAATGCACGCGCACTAAGTTTCGCTGCTGTGCGATTTCGCAGGTCAGCGCAAGGCGGTCAAAATGCGCAAGCCCCGGCACTTGATAGCCGGGACTATAGACCACGTCTATAAGCGGTTTCACTGTAGGTTTTCTTTTGCAACAGCGGCAAGTTGTTCTATCGTGGTGGCGTCGGGCGAGTACAGCCCACCCTCAACTTGTTGCTGGAAGTGCGTGGAAAATGCGCGTTTGCGGGCGCTAGGTGCAACGGCGAGCGTGGTCAAACGTAAAAACCTGCCAGCGCGTATCGAGGAAAGTTCCAATCTATGTCCAGGCAAGGTGCGCAGTGTAGGCGCGTCGATCAGTACGGAGTCGTCGTAGTCAACCGCCAACAGGCTGCCAGGCGGAAGGCGCACGCCGTGGAGACGCAAGGCACCTACACTGATGCAAGAGTGCTCATCGCCAAGGCCGCGCTTTTCAATCAGTGATACGTTCCCTGCGGCGTCCACGATCACGTTGACTCGCCCACCACGTCGCACCCTTTGATGCGCAATTTCCAGAAAATATTTTTCAGCGAGCGGGCAGCTGCCCACTTTTAGTTTTTCGTCAGGTACCACAAAAGGTGACTCAACACCTCGATTGGGGTCAATCAAATTATCAATCAAACCAAATAGGAGTAAGGACTCAGGAAGTTGGAGGTGCGCTAAAATCGCATCACGACACAGCATGTAACAACTTCGCAAAACTGGGCTTGGCCGCAAAGTCAGGGCGTCAAACAAACCTAGCCCTGGCACTTGAGGCAAGCTGGGCCGGTTGATGAGATCAGCAAGAAAACGTGTTGCCTGGGTGTAACCACAGCCGCGTCGTTCGGTTTGGTGTTGACACTGCTCGTCAAGCATTTCGACGAGCAATGTGTGTAACTTCAGGTCACAGCGCGCAAAACTAATCGCTAATTCGTGCGCTGCCACGAGCGGCTAAGCGAAGTCCAAAGTCTTTTCAAAACTTTTCAGTTCGTGTCGGGCCATCGCTAAATTGGCCTTGGAGCGGTCAAT
>JAYVAQ010000065.1:0-12096 GCA_043750875.1 Rhodanobacteraceae bacterium | reverse complement strand
ATTGAGCGAGAGCAAGGGTTCATCGATGACTTGAAAGAACGTGAAGATAGACTGCGCCTGAGTCTTTGGGGCAGTCGCGATTTATATTGGGACTATTCGGTTGATGGCCAACAAAGCGAATCTAGTCCCACGCTGGCGGCGAAATTCGTAGCTCGCAAAATCGCGACCGCTGGCGTCGATACCTCAACATGGCGCCATACCATGCGCCGCGCTGAAACTGAATTGGTGCTAGGTCCCGGCATGGACGGCGAATTTGACGGCGCCGAGTATCTAATGACACAAGTTCACCCAGATGATATTGAGTTGCTTCTGGCCGAGATTAATCGCGTGTTATTGGGCGAAACCGATGAGTTGAGCGCTGAGCATCGAATCAAGCGGTCTGATGGCGAATGGACTTGGTTGTTGGCGCGTGGCCGGGTGGTACGTCGAGACGAAAATGGCTTGCCGAGACAAATTGCCGGTACCGCGCGCAATATGGACAGCGTGCGCGCCGCTGCACTTGAACTTGAGATTTCCAGCCGCGTGATTGAGCGCATGAGTGAAGCGGTTGCGGTAAGCCGTGAAGATGGCAAGTTGATCAAAGTCAACACGGCATTTGAGCAAATGACGGGTTATAGCCAAGCGGATGTCCTCGGACGCAGTGTCGCCTTACTGGAGTCGCCACGGCATGACGCTGTGCAGTATCAAAGCATTCAAGAAATGGTGCGCAAAGACGGCCGCTGGAAAGGTGAAATGTGGCAGCGGCGCAAAGATGGCAGTGATATTTTGGTAAGTATCGAATTTACCCGCATCGAAGCCAAACAAGGGGCGGCACCGATTCGTGTTGCGGTGATGAGCGATATCACCGATCGAAAGCGCGCCGAGGAAGAGCTACGTTTTCTGGCAAATTTTGATGCATTGACCGGCTTGCCGAATCGCACCAAATTGCTCACTCGGATGGCGCGGGCGTTTGCGCGTGCAAAACGCCACGAGCATCGGGTCGCCGTTCTGTTTTTAGATTTAGATCGCTTTAAACAAATTAATGACAGCTTAGGCCATGCCGCAGGCGATGAATTGCTGCGCGGCGTTGCCGATCGAATGCGGCTTGCAGTACGTGAAATTGACACGGTTGCGCGCCTCGCGGGCGATGAGTTCGTGTTACTGGTCGAGGAAATAGTAACGTTCGACGGTGCAATGATTGCGGCACAGCGGGTGCTCGAACGTTTTGCCGAGCCGTTTAATTTGGCCGGCACCGACGTGGTTGTTAGCCCCAGCATCGGTTTGGCGGTATTTCCTGATCATTCCGAACGCCCGGACGAGCTACTTAAGTGCGCAGATTTGGCGATGTATGCGGCGAAAAGTTCTGGCCGCAACACGATCAGGATTTATGAAAGCGAACAGAGCTCGGTGGCTATTGAGCGCGCTGAGACTGAGATTTTGTTGCGCCGCGCGCTCGATCGCGATCAATTCGAGGTGTATTACCAAATCGCGGTCGATATGAAAACGGCCAAGCCAATAGGCGTCGAGGCTCTTTTGCGTTGGCGCCATCCGCAGCAGGGTTTAATTGGGCCAGACGCATTTATCGCGATCATGGAAGACAACGGCATGATCGTCACGGTCGGGCGCTGGGTATTAAACGAAGCGCTGGCGCAACTTAAAGCTTGGGACATGGGCGGTTTGCCCAACCTTTATGTGTCAGTGAATTTGTCCATTTTGCAACTCAATCGCGGCAATTTGGTGGCTGAATTGACCGCACTACTGGAACTTTATGACCTCCCGGGCGAGCGCTTGACGCTTGAGTTAACCGAATCGTTGGTGATGGCCAATCCTGAGCAATCCATTGCAACGTTGAACCAAATTTCGGAACTCGGTATTCAAATTGCGATTGACGATTTTGGCACCGGATATTCCTCGCTGGCTTATTTAAAGCGCTTGCCCATTGATAAGCTCAAAATTGATAAAACCTTTGTACGCGATTTAGGCGAAGACAGTGATGACACCGCGATTACCCATTCGATCATCGCGCTGGGTCAAACACTGGGCCTAACGGTCATTGCTGAGGGCGTCGAAACCCAGACACAGCAAAGTTTGCTGCTATCTTTGGGCTGCGCCCAAGCGCAAGGCTTTCTTTATGCGCGGCCAATGCCAGCCTCAGAATGTACCGCGCTGTTGCGCGAACGCCTGCGTTAGCAGGCATTGTCGCTTAGCTATGCGCATCCAATGACTTTTGTCATTGCGCTTTATCGCCCGCATTAGATTAGCCTTAGCGGATGAAAAATTCACTTGAACCCGCCGTGCAACTCAGCCAAATTGATCCGCGTACACGCTACTTTAGTGCGTTGGGAGCCCTGTTTTTATTGCTTTTACCGCTCATCCCGCTTTCGGTACTTGCGGTGAAATTCGACTGGCCATTTTGGCCATTGCTAATTTATCTGGCATTTGCGGCGGCGCTGGCCATTCGCTATGCGATTGCTGCGCACGCGCGGTTCGGTTTTGCTTTATTGGACGACGGTTTATGGCTGCAAAGTGGCGTGTTTTGGCGCAAAGCCGCATTTGTACCGCGCGAACGTGTGCAGCACACGGAAGTGAATCACGGCCCGCTGGATCGCAAAATGGGTTTAGCAAAATTGGTCATTCATACAGCCGGATTGCGGCTGCAGCATTTGACCATTCCGGGCCTAACCGATTCGCTTGCGCATGCGCTGCGCGATGATTTGCTCAAGCGCACCCTTCCGGCTCAACCAAATCTAGCTATGGTTCCAAAAAGCCACGCAAATGCGTGTGAGATTTCGCCAAGCGCGGCGTTGGCAGCGCCGTTGCCAGCCCCAATCGATTCGCCCATCGAACACTCGCAAAATCATCAAGTTGACGCAGCACCGCAGGGTGATTTGGCGGCAGAAAAGTCGCCCAGCCAATGAATTCAGATACTGAAAACGCGGTGTTGAATCGCGAGGAAGCGCTGCCAGAAAATATTTCGAGTAGGCAAAGCAACTCGGGGGAAAGGCTGCATAACTTTAGCTGGCTGTTTGTATTGATTGCGCAGCTATGGAATTTAATCGTGCCAATAATGCTGGTGCTTGTCGCTGGGCGCATGGGCAAAGATGACGGTTGGGAAACATTTTTTGCTTTAGTTGCAGCGCTGGTGCTGTCGGCATATTCGCTTTTTTACACGTTGACCTTTAGATTTTGGGTGGCCAGCGATGAGTTGGTCGTAAAGGAGGGTTTGTTCAACCGTACGCTGCGTCATGTGCCTTTTACGCGCATCCAAAATGTGGCGTTTCGCCAAAGTCTGCTGCACCGCTTATTTGGCGTGGTTGAGCTGAATTTGGAATCTGGCGCGGGCACAAAGCCCGAGGCCAAGCTAACCGTGTTGACGATGGCGCGTGCACGTTTACTTGAGCAAGAAATTCGCGGCAGCCTTAGTTCCAGTAAGTTTTCAGATGCACCACAGCTAGATTTGCCGTCGATGCAGAGTCAAAAAAGCTTCGGTCAAGCGGCCCCCGCAATCCAGCGTGATGCCACGGCCGGCACCACGTTATTGCACCAGGTTTCTTTGTCCGACTTGATTCGGCTGGGCTTGATCAGTAACCGCGGCATGGTAGCAATTGGTGCCGCATTTTATTTTTTGAGCCAAACTCGGCTGTTGCCAACCAACGTTTTTAAAGACATGGCGCGCTGGTTGAAAAATGATATCGGTGTTGCGCACGGGCCGTTATTTTGGCTGCTGAGCGCGATCATTACCGTGCTGATCATCATCGCGGTGGTGCGCCTAGCCTCGATTGGCATGGCGATTTTTTCGTTTTATGACTTCAAACTGTTTGCCGAAGCGGATCGTTTGCGCGTAGAACACGGTTTGCTTACGCGTCAAGGTGGTGCAACCAAGGCCAGCCGTATCGTGTGTTTTCTGTTGCGTGATGGCTTGCTATATCGTTGGTTTAATCGTCAAAGTGCAGAAGTGGTTTTGCCCGGCAATCTTGCAGCGGATGGTGGCAACAATGGCCCTAAAGGCATGCGCTATCTATCGCCGATGGCGACGCCACCGCAAGCCAATGCACTGATTGCGCTGGCCTCCGGTGTTTCCCTGTCTGAAGTTCAGCTGCAGCCGCTGCATGCACGGGCTTGGCGACGCATGGTGAAATGGCCGCTGTTGATTGTCGGGGTGCTGGTGCTAGCTTTGTTGGTATTTTTGATGATCAAAAACAAGTGGCTGGCTGGGATAGGCTTAGTGTTTTCGTTTAGCGGTTTTTCTGGTTTAGGCAAAGCGTTCGCGCACAGTGGTGCCGCTGGTATAGCTTTAGCATTGGCCTACATCGGCTTTGCCTGCTGGATGGTGTACGGATACCGGCGCAGCGCCGCCGCTTCTGGCTTCGCGTTGACGCCCACGCACCTCATCATTCGTAGCGGCTATTTCAGCCAATGCAGTCACATCGTGCCTAGGGGCGAAATTCAAAGCGTGACCTTAAGTCAGTCACCGTTTGATCGGCGCAGTGAAATGGCGAACGTGCATGTCGATTTGCGTGCGGGCTCCGCACTCGAGACGCCAGAAGCTGCAGTACATTATTTGCCGGAAGCGGTTGCGCGGGAATTGGCGGGGGCATTGCGGGCGAGTCTACGTCAATAAAAATGCGACACGTTGTACTCAAATTTTTCCAGGCCGCAGCCAACGAGTTGATCAAAGACTATTGCGGGAAATTTTGACTTTTTGAGCTGTTAATTTGCCGCAGATTTGCATTAACCGCTCGCGCGAATCCTTGAACTGGTAAGTCGTGACGTGGATTTCAACCTCCTGATTGTCAAGTGAGGAACTACCCCCTTCGCAAAATCCAAAATCTAGCCGTCTAAGTTCCTCGTCAAGTTGTCCTTGAATTGTGTGTCGTGTTCCCAGCGAAACGGACTTCAGCTTAATAGTCCAGAAACATTCTTTTGTTGGCTTGGCAAGACACGCAAAAAAATCTGCCAGTAAGGGACTCAGTTTTTCTTTTTTGGCCAACCTTTTTAAAGGCAAATTGGAAATTTTTGAATTCAACGACAATAATGCTATTTCCATTAAAAATGATTCCGCATGAATAGATGCTTTCTTCGCGAAGGCCTCACTCAGCTCAATATCAAACAGATCACACCAAGGTTTGTTCTTCAGCGAGCTGTATCCGTACCGCAATCGATTCTTGTCCTCGATCGATACACTCACAATTATTCGCTCCTTTTTCTCGAACAGCTGCTTGTAGCGAACATCCTGAGTTAATGGTGGAAGTATTTTTTTAGCTGCTTTTTCAAACTTTCGATATGAAGCTCGTTTCCGAATAAGCTCCCAGATTCCGCCTAGACTTAGTTCAATGGTCGAATTTCCAATGAATTGGATTGTGGGACTCATTTCTTCTTACCTTTTCACACACCCTAGCGCTGCCGACCAAACGCCAAGCTACCAAAACTCAAATAGACCGCGTCATCGCCGGAACTGGCGCGGCCATAGCCCAAATACATTGGCCCAAAAAACGTATCCGCGCCAAAAAATACGCTGCCTGCGGTCAGTAAATCGCAGACGCAGGCATCTCTGGCATCAAGCCAGGCGTTGCCGCGCTCCAGGGTTGCGCCAATATAGACCGGTGAATCGAACAATTTGTCCGCACTAGCGAAACGCCGATAGTAAATAAGGCGGCCCAAAGCGTTCGCTTGGCCATAGCGGATGTCTTCACTAAAGCCGGACAGTTTCGCAAAGCCGCCAATGCTGTCGTAAATTTGCAGCACGCCGTTAGCGCCGCCAAGCGGGCGGCTTAGGCGCGCACCCGCCAACAATGTGTGTGGGCCAAAACTGTGTGCGTAATCGATGCTGGCACGTACGCCTTGCGCTGAAGCTTTACCGCCAAAGGCATCGAAGTAGCGGCGATACCCCGCTTCTGCACGTAAACCGCGGCTTGGGAACGCCACGTCGTCGAGCGAGTCGTACAAATAACCTAGGCCGAATCTTAAACTTTCGCTCAAAATCGGTAAATTTGCTGAGGTCGAGCCAATTTGCAGCCGAAGATCATCGCGTTCGCGTGTCAGATCCGCGCGCAATCGCTGTTTGACGGTAAAATCGAAACCGGTTTCTAGCCCAGCGGCATAGCTGCGCTGGCGAAATTCACCCAGTGTAGGGTCGGCTAAAGTGTCGCCTTGCTCAGCTTGCGTCAGGCCAATGCGCCGAAGCGTCGTACGCGCATCCAGCGATGGTCGAACATAAAACTGGCTACGCGAGCCGTATGGCTGCCAAAATTCACTGCGCAGGCCACTTTCTTTACCCAAATCAATGCGATTGCGCCATTCGCCGCCATATTTGTTGCGCCCGGTTAGTCGCAGCTCCGCACTTAAACGGTAGTTGTTATTGCCCTGAAAATCATCGTCAAGTGCTAGTCCGAAGCGCAAGAAATTCGGCCCCCAGCCTTTGTCCACTGGCAAAATTGCGATGCCAAGACGGCCATTGGAATCGCGCTCGGTTTTGTAGCTAATGCGTTCGTAGCGGCCATCGCCATAAACCGATTGAATCGCACGCTCAACCTTTTTTGGGTTCATCTTTTTGCCTAAAAGCGGCGAAAGCTGGGCTTCAACATTGCCCACCGTGCGGCTGCGGCCGGTATTTACGCGCAAAAACGCAATGTGTTCGACACTGCTTTTTGGCAGCTGATGCTGCGCTGCGAACCTAGCGTAGGTCGCATTGTCGCTTGAAAATAAACGAATTTTCGCCAGCGCCGCTTCTGCCGCGCGCTCACCCATGGCGATAATTTGCGGCGTCAGCGGGAAATCTGCGGCGGTCGTTGCGCCAAGTTCTGGACGGATTAAAAGATCGCGTGCGGTCAGTGTTTCCAGGTCGGCTTCAGTTTTGCGGTTTAGCAGTATTGAAAGCACTTGATTGGTGACACTGATGGGCGAGTTAATATCCTTGGTTTCCAGCAAGGATTCGCCGACATCCACCACAATGAGCCGCGTTGCCCCCATTTCACGTGCGATTTCAATCGGCACGTTGGCAGCGACCATGCCATCTACCAACATGCGCCCCCGATCGTCTTTAACGGGTTGAAATACCGCCGGGACGCTCATGCTGGCGCGAATAGCAAAGGGTAAATCCCCCTTTTTAAAAACGACGGCATGGCCGTTGGAAAGATCACTTGCGACGCAGCGAAATGGAATAGCGAGCTTATCGAAGTCGTCAACATCAGCCACTGGCATTAGATGGCGCCTAAAGGTCATCAGTAGCTTTTGCCCTTGAATCAATCCGCGCGGTAATTTAAGGCCATTGGCGTCAATGCCCAGCTGCACGCCATCAAGTAGCCCGAAGCTGTCGATTTTGCGTTCCATCGGCTGCAGCGCGCGGCTAGGCGAATCATTGAGAATATCTTCCCAATTTGTCGTGCTCAAAATACGTTCCACGTCTTTCGCCTTATAACCAGCGGCATAAAGCCCGCCGACTATGGCACCCATAGAATTGCCAGCGATAAAATCAATCTTGACGTTTTCGCGTTCTAGTACTTTTAAAACGCCGACATGCGCCGCGCCGCGTGCGCCGCCACCGCCGAGCACCAAACCGATACGCTCAACGTTTGCTGCAGTTTTTGGCGCTATTGAAATCGATTCGCTTTGCGTGGACTCCGCAGCCCAAGCCAAGGCGCTGAACATAAATACGCTAGCAAATGCCCAAAATTTCATTTTCATGCCTTAAGTTTCCATGTGATCACCAAATCCCTATGAAATCAAAGGGATACGGGCAAAAAAAACCCCACACAAGGCGGGGAATTTTTTCGTTTCGCCTCGCGGCGAGACTATTTTGAAAGACCGAAGTGCAACGCTTACAGCGCTGCGCCCAAATCTTCCTTAATACGTGCGGCTTTGCCGGTCAAATCGCGCAAGTAATAAAGTTTCGCAGCGCGAACCTTGCCACGACGCTTAATTTGAACCGAGTCAATTACTGGGCTGAAGCTTTGGAAAACTCGCTCAACTTTGACGCCGTGACTGTTTTTAAGGACGGTAAATGCAGAATTAAAGCCGCGATCTTTGCGACCGATAACGATGCCTTCAAAGGCCTGTACGCGTTCGCGTGTGCCTTCTTTGACCTTAACGTTTACAACGACCGTGTCGCCTGGACGAAAATTCGGCAACTGCCGCGTCATCATTTCTTTTTCGAGTGTCTGAATAATGTTCATAGCTGTTTGCCCTTTCCATGGACTAAAATCTTAGCCGCCGACTATAAACGGTGTTGAAGCAAAGCGCTAGCCTCAAACACTAGCCCGTATGCGCGCGTCAAGTTTCGTTTATGCTGCGCAGCGTCAAAACCGTAGTACTAATTAAAGCATGGTACCGCCCCGCCTGTAGTTTTCACTCAAACAATACTAGGAGTTCCGCAATGAACGATGTCGTTGTACTCAGCGCCAAACGCACAGCTATTGGCTCATTTAACGGCGTTTTCGCCGGTGTCGCCTCGCCAGTGCTGGGTGCCAGCGCAATTCGCGCTGCAGTTGAGGCTGCAAATGTGAAGCCGGAATTGATTTCGGAAGTGCTTATGGGCTGTGTTTTGTCCGCAGCACTCGGTCAAGCGCCGGCGCGCCAAGCCTCATTGGGCGGCGGTGTGCCGGATTCGGTCGGCTGTAGCACTATAAGTAAGGTATGTGGCTCGGGCATGAAAGCGGTTATGCAAGGTTTTGATGCGATCCGCGCAGGCAGCGCTTCGCTTGTGGTGGCGGGTGGCATGGAATCGATGACCAACGCGCCTTATATGTTGACCAAAGCGCGCGGTGGATATCGCTTTGGCCACGGCGAAATTCTTGATCACATGGCGCTAGATGGCCTGCAAAATGCCAGCGACCGTAAAGCCATGGGCGAATTTGGCGAAGTGTGCGCCGATAAATACAGCTTTAGCCGTGCAGATCAGGATGCGTTTTCTAAAACCAGCGTAGATCGTGCGCTTGCGGCAATAGCGGCCGGTGCGTTTGTTGCGGAAATTACGCCGGTCACCGTTTCTGGGCGCAAAGGCGATGTCGTCGTCAGTGTTGATGAAGAACCAGGAAATTGTGATACCTCAAAAATTTCGTCTCTTAAGCCTGCATTTAAGAAAGACGGCACCCTAACAGCGGCAAGTTCGAGCAAAATTTCCGATGGCGCAGCCGCATTGGTGCTCGCAAATGCCGCTGACGCGCAGGCAATGGGGGCCGTCCCGATTGCAAAAATTGTCGCGCATGCCACCCATGGGCAGGCACCAGAATGGTTCACCACGGCACCCGTCCTAGCAATTTCTAAGCTTATGGAGAAGTGCGGATGGTCAGTGCAAGACGTTGATTTATTTGAAGTTAACGAAGCTTTTGCGGTGGTCGCAATGGCGGCAATGCACGATCTGAAAATTCCGCACGAGAAATTAAATGTCAATGGCGGCGCCTGCGCGCTCGGGCATCCGATTGGAGCCAGCGGTGCGCGCGTGATCGTTACTTTGATTCACGCCCTCAAAGCCCGTGGACTTAAACGCGGGATAGCTAGCCTTTGTATTGGTGGCGGCGAGGCTACCGCAATTGCGATAGAAATCGTTTAGACTTCGTCGCCCCTTAAATGCGCCAGACGTTGTTTGACGCTTCTTTTTAAATCTGGAGAATCTAAATGAACTTTTCAAAAATTGCTCTCGCTGCCGCTATGGCCGCTGCTCTCGCTGCTTGTGGTGATGCTGCTGAAACTCCAACTGCGCCTCCTGCTGCAACGGAAGTCACTGCACCTGCAGTTGACCCAGCTGCTGCCGCAGCCGTAGCAACTGACGCCGCTGCTGTTGCAACTGACGCTGCCGCAATGGCAACTGACGCTGCTGCTGCTGCTGGCACCGCTGCAACCGACGCTGGCGCAATGGCGACCGACGCTGCTGCTGTCGCAACCGACGCAAGCGCTGCTGCAACCGACGCTAGCGCAATGGCAACCGACGCTGCCAAAGTGGCAACCGACGCTGCTGCAATGGCGACCGACGCTGCTGCTGCAGCACCTGCAGCAACTGAGCCACCAAAGCAGTAAGCTTTGTTGTCCAAGCTATGTTGATGAATTGATTCGTTAATTTAGGAAAAAGGCTCGGAAACGAGCCTTTTTTTTGCCTGAAATTTTTCATTAACACAAGCGTGAATTGACTACAGAAGTAACATCTTTCGGTGTTTTTTCGCTGAAATAAGTTTGTTGAAGTCATATGATGCGGCTCCTTTTTTGTAACTTTATAAAGCGAACCTTATGAGCCTTATCGCCAACATCCTCACCGCCCGTGGCAACATCAAAATCCGTCTATTTGATGAGCAAGTACCCGTAACCGTGGCCAATTTTGTCAACTTGGCGCAAAAAGGCTATTACGACGGCTTGAACTTTCACCGCGTAATTGCTGATTTTATGGTGCAGGCTGGCTGCCCGCAGGGCTCGGGCATGGGTGGCCCAGGTTACAAATTTGACGATGAAATCGTCGCGTCACTAAAACACAACAAGCCCGGCATTCTCTCGATGGCCAATGCTGGCAAAGGTTTTGATGGCTCTGGCACAAACGGCAGCCAGTTTTTTATTACGCACGTACCGACGCCGCATTTGGACGGCAAGCATTCGGTATTCGGTGAAGTAATCGAAGGTCAATCGGTGGTTGACGCCGTGCGCCAAGGCGACAAAATGGGCAAAGTTAGTATTGAAGGCGATACCACCGCACTGTTTGCGAACGCGAAAGTGCAAGCGCGTTTGACCGCTTGGAATGCGGCATTAGCCAAACGCTAAGCTAGATCATCTTCGGCAAGCCGCTAAACTGCGGCGCGCTTATCTTGTTTTATCGTGGCAAAACTCAGTTTTGCCCTGGTAAAACGCTCAAAAATTAATCAAATTGACCGGAATCCGAATGCCCAAGCTTGCCGAACGAACCAAGCGCGCGGTGCCGAGCGCGATTATGGCGGTGGCTGAAAAAGCCAAAGCCCTGAAAGCGCAAGGCCGCGACATCATTAGCTTTTCTATTGGCGTGCCGAACTTTTTGCCCGGCGAGCACGTTTATGCCGCTGCGCGCGAAATGTTGAATAAAGATTCTGGCCAATATGGTAGCAACCGTGGCCCAGACGCGCTGCTGGACGCCTTTTTGTTGCATTTGAAACGCAACGGCATTGAAGGCTACGAGCGCAAAAACATCGTGATTGGCATGGGCGCGAAATTCGTGCTCTTCAATGCGCTGTACGCGATGTTGGACGAGGGGGATGAAATAGTGTTCCCCACGCCATACTGGACCAGCTATGTAGATATCGCGCATATTTTAGGCGCCAAAATTACCTTGCTCAACTGCGGGCCGGAGCAAAACTACAAAGTGACGCCCGCACAAATCGATGCCGCCGTAGGCCCGGACACGAAAGTGTTTATGTTCAATAATCCGTCCAATCCTACTGGCATGGTTTACACCAGCGATGAAGTCGCTGCGATTGCTGAAGTGTTGGCACGAAAGAATTGCTGGGTGTTGAGTGATGACATTTACAACCAGATGATCTTTGACGGCTTAGGCTGGAAACACTTGGTGCAATGTCAACCAAGCCTGCGTGATCGCACCTTGATTTTAGATTCGCTGTCAAAAACCTACGGCATGCCCGGCTGGCGCGTTGGCTTTATGGCCGGCCCTGCAGAACTGGCCAGCGCTTTAGTGGCGTTGAACTCGAATCATTTGACCAACGTCCCAGAAGTCACCATTGCCGCCGCAATCGCGGCACTCACCGGGCCACAGGATATTCCAGCGCAAAAGGCGAAAGAGTTTCAACTGAAACGCGACGAAGTAATGGCTTGTTTTGCGCAGATTCCAGGCCTGATCTGCCCGCTGCCGCAAGGCGCGTTTTATGCGTTCCCGAACATCAGCTGCGCCTTTGGCAAAAGCCATAACGGCGTGCCCATTAATACCGATGTTGATTTTTGCAATCAGCTGTTAGAAGCAAAAGGCGTGGCGTGTGTGCCTGGCAGCGCATTTGGCGAACCAAAAGGATTGCGTATTTCGTACACTTGTAAGCCCTCGGAATTGACGGAAGGTTTGCGCCGATTCAAAGAGTTTTTTGCTGAGCTCGCGTAGTTTTTCTTGAGTCAAATTCTAGCTTTCCCCTTTTTCTATCAAACTCATCTGGAGCAATTCTC
>JAYVAQ010000064.1:0-2362 GCA_043750875.1 Rhodanobacteraceae bacterium | reverse complement strand
CTACTTTCAACGGCTGGATGCGAACGGTGTAGTTGAACGCTCCACCTGTTGTGATAACACCGCCACCGAACATCGAATGATGGCGAAATTGATGATTGATACGGCCACGCGTTGGGTGCGCGATTACCGCATCGATTCGTTTCGCTTTGATTTAATGGGGCATCAGCCCAAAGCAGCAATGCAGGCTTTGCAAATAGCCGCGAATAAAGCCGCCGGAAAGCCGGTGTTTTTGCTTGGCGAGGGCTGGAATTTTGGTGAGGTTGCGAACAACAAGCGCTTTGTGCAGGCAGCACAATTGTCTTTGGCGGGCAGCGGAATTGCTAGTTTCAGTGACCGCGCACGCGATGCGATTCGCGGCGGCGGTTGTTGTGACTCAGGTGCGGATTTGCTGCGCAAGCAGGGCTATATTAATGGCTTGCACTACTTGCCAAACACCTACAACGCGACGTCTGAGCTGGATCACGCAAACAAGCAAGCGCTGCTGCGCAGTGCTGATTTAGTGCGACTCGGCTTGGCAGCGTCACTTAAAGATTTCAAATTGCAGACGTTTGACGATAAAACAGTCACTTTGGCCGATATCGATTACAGCGGCCAGCCTGCGGGATATGCCGCGCAGCCAGGCGAAGTTGTGAACTACGTGGAAAATCACGATAACCCGACGCTATTTGACATCAACGTGTTGAAGCTGCCCGTTGCAACTTCCGCAGCGGAGCGCGCGCGCGTGCAAATGTTGGCGGCGGCGACGGTGGCGTTTAGTCAGGGCATTAGCTACTACCACGCGGGCATGGAAGGCTTGCGCAGTAAATCCCTGGATCGCAATAGTTTTGATTCGGGCGATTGGTTCAACCGTATCGATTGGACTTTTTCGGATAACTATTTTGGCTCTGGCTTGCCGCCAAAAACGGACAACAGCGCAAATTACGCACTTTACCAGCCGCTGCTTGCCAACCCTTCATTGAAGCCCGCCGCTGCCGATATTCGCTGGATGCGCGATGCGTTTTTCGATTTGCTGCGCATCCGAAAAAGTACGCGCTTGTTGCGCTTAACGACGAGTGATGCGATCAATCAGCGATTGCATTTTCTCAACACCGGCAGCACGCAGATCCCGAGCGTTATTGCGGGCGTGCTTGATGGTAGTGATTTGCCTGATGCGGGTTTTGCACGACTGGCGTATTTCATTAATGTGGATGTCGTGCCGCATACGATTGCCGCACCGACTGAAGCGGGCAAAGCCTATGTATTACACCCAGTGCAGCGCGCAGAAAATGCTGCGGATACGCGAGTGCTGGAGTCCAGTTATGACCCGGCAACTGGGGCATTTACTCTGCCCGCCAGAGCTGCGGTGGTTTACGTTGTTGAATTGGACAAAGGACAAAGATGAGCCCACGAACGGATCGTCATCGCGAGTTTTCAGCGGCAGATAGTCTGTTTAGACGATGAACCTCGTCATTGCGAACGTAGTGAAGCAATCTAGCTTTGAAGGACTAAATTGCTTCACTTCGTTCGCAGTGACTAAGCGCTTTTTCTGCGAGGTTCAGGGCTTAAGAAAACGTAAAAAATGCGTAACAAAAACAATGCGTTATCCAAAGACTATCGAGGCATGATCATGTACCCAAGAATTCTAGTTTTAGTAAGTTTACTTGCAATCTCAGCGCACGCAGTTGCCAAACCCGAAGTCGTCGCAACCGCACATTCGCCCGGTAAAGTCCTAAGCGTGAGTTTGAGCATTGACGAAGGCCGCTTGAGTTATACGGTATCGCGGTTTGGTCAGCCGGTCATTGCGCCCTCGCGCTTGGGGTTTTTATTGCAAGACGCGCAATCCTTAGATCGAAATATTGCACTGGTTAGCCAAGAAAGCTCAAGTTTTGACGCCTCCTGGGAACAGCCCTGGGGTGAATCCAGGCGGGTGCGAAATCACTATCAGCAGTTGCGTGCGCGCTTTGCCGAAACCACGCGCGACAAACGTATTTTCGAGCTTACTTTTAGGCTTTACGACGACGGGCTTGGCTTTCGCTACGAATTTCCGACGCAGCCAAATTTCAAGGAAGCGCTTATTGTTAATGAACTAACCGAGTTTGATGTGCTTGATCCGGCCACCGCTTGGTGGATTCCAGCCGGTGAATGGAATCGCTATGAATATCTTTATGAGCGCACGCCACTCAATCAGGTCGGGCAGGCGCACACACCGATTACTGTGCGCACCGAGGATGGCTTGCATATCGCGTTCCACGAGGCGGCATTGGTTGATTACGCCAGCATGTGGTTACGCCGAGTTGACGGTCAAAAACTTCGCGCGCAGCTATCGCCATCATCACAGGGGTATTCGGTGCGGCGCACGCTGCCGTTCCACACGCCCTGGCGC
>JAYVAQ010000063.1:0-3751 GCA_043750875.1 Rhodanobacteraceae bacterium | reverse complement strand
ATTACTCTGGCTTAAACCTGGCGCGCCGGCACTGTCACGCTTAGAAATCCAGGTGCGCAATGCGCACATTGTGAATCCTGCTGATGCCGGCCTGCTAATCCCGCGCAGTGCGGTATTGCGTATTAACGGCGGCTATTTTGTGTTTGTTGAAACGGCAACTCTGGCGTTTGAAATGCGTGAGTTGAGCGCGCCCACACGCAGCCCAGACGGATGGCTGGTGCAGCGCGGCTTTAACGCTGGCGAAAGCGTCGTCAATGTGGGCGCTGCAAGTCTGCTCACGCTGGCGCGCGGCACTGGAGCACAGGAGTAGTGTTAGCGCGCTTGATCCGCTTTTCGCTCAATTCGCCTAAGCTGGTCGTTGCCGGATATGCGCTATTTGCGTTGGTTTGCTTAGCGGTGCTGGCAGGTGCGAAATATGATGTTTTCCCTGAATTCGTACCGCCGCAAGCCAGTGTGCAAACCGAGGCCCCGGGCTTCAACGCCGAGCTCGTCGAGCAGCTGATCACCCGTCCGCTGGAACAAGCCATGCTCGGCATCGCCGGTATCGACAGCTTGCGCTCTGAATCTATTTCGGGCTTGAGCGTGATTACGGTCAATTTTGCAGACGGCACCGAGCCACTAGCAGCAAGGCAACGAGTCGCAGAAAAGCTGGCTGAGCTGAGCGGCCAGCTGCCCACAGGTGTTGCGCCACCCAAGCTAACGCCGCTGGTCAGCTCGACCATGGATCTGCTGAAAATTGGTTTCGTCAGCGCCAAAATGTCACCACTTGATTTACGTGAATTGATTGAGTTTCAAGTTCGCCCTCGGCTACTCAGCGTTCCCGGCGTGGCGCGCACCACGATCTTTGGTGGCGAGCGCAAACAAATTTCCGTGCAACCCATGCCGGAAAAAATGCGCTTGCTTGATGTGACCATTAATGAACTGGTTTTAGCCATCCAGACCAGCACAGGGCTGCGCCCGAGCGGGGCTATGGATACGCCAAATCAACGCATTGTGTTGCAGTCCTTTGGTCAAGCCCAGGGCGCAGCAGATATCGCTCAAGCCATCCTGCGCCCAGGCGTTCTTGGTGCACCGAATGTGCTGATTGGGGATGTCAGCAATGTTTCAATAGGCCCAGAGCCTAGCTTTGGCGACGCTGTTGTTATGGGCCAACCCGGCGTTTTGCTCACGCTATCCAGCCAATTAGGCGCCAACACGCTCGAGGTAACGTACGCGCTGGAAAAGGCGCTAGCGCAGATTGCTCCGGCGCTTGCCGCACAGGGCATCAAGGTTTATCCAAATCTGCACCGGCCAGCGAACTTTATCGAAACGGCGCTGAAGGGAATTTGGTTTGATTTAATTTTGGGCAGCGCTTTGATTGCAATTGTTTTACTGACCGCCTTGCGCAGCATGTCGGCAGCGATGGTGTCCTTCATCAGCATCCCAGTGTCGCTACTGGCAAGCTTATTAGTGGTGCATAGCTTCGGGTGGACGATCAACACCATGACGCTCGGTGGCTTGGCGGTAGCGCTCGGAGTGATCGTTGACGACGCGATTATTGACGTTGAAAACATCATTCGACGCTTGCGGCTACTGCCGCCTGATGCTAGCCGCGAGGTGCGGGGTGATGTTGTTTTTGAGGGTTCACTGGAAGTGCGTGCGCCGGTACTGTATGCAACGCTGGTGGTGGCGTTAGTGCTGTTGCCCGTGCTGCTACTGAGTGGTTTGCAGGGGCGCTTTTTTGCACCGCTTGCCGCAACGTTTATCGTGGCGACGCTGGCGTCCCTGTTTGTCGCGCTCACGCTAACACCCGCGCTGGCGCTGCTGTTTTTGACTAACCATCCGCTGCGCGCTGAACCGCGCTGGCTTGTTGGAATTAAATCAGTACACGCGAAAATTTTGCAGGCGGGCTTGACCCATACGCGGCTGTTAATTGGGGCAAGTGTGCTTAGCGTTGCCGTGGCCTGTGCGCTGTTGCCAATGTTTTCGGTGAACCTGCTGCCCGAATTTCGCGAAGGACACTGGGTGCTTGCTCTCAACTCCACGCCTGGCACGGGCTTAAAGCCTATGCGGGAAGTGGGCATGCGCTTGTCTGAGCAGCTGTTAGCTATCAAAGGCGTGATAAGTGTAGAGCAACAAATCGGCCGCGCCGAGGCGGGTGAAGACACCTGGGGCCCGCATAAAAGCGAGCTGCACGTCGAATTGGCGGCCCTGCGTGGTCCCACGCAAGATCACGTACACGATCAAATCGAGCAGGTTTTGGCAGGCTTTCCTGGCTTTCAAACGGAAGCGATGACCTTTCTGAGTGATCGTTTGCGCGAAACCCTTTCCGGCGAAACTGCGCCCTTGGTGGTGAATGTTTTTGGCAATGACTTGGCACAAATTGACGCGGTGGCGAACAATCTAGCGCAGACGATTGCCAAGCTACCGAATGCGGGCGATGTGTACGTAAAATCAGGCCTAGGTCTGCCGGAATTGGATATTGAGCTGGATCGTGCGGCGTTAACACGCTGGGGATTTACGGCTACGGAAGTTTTAGACTCGATTGCAGCGCTAAGCGCTACCGCGCCAATCACGCGGATTTATCAAGGTGAAAGGGTGATTGCCGTTGCGCTTGCACCGGCGCACGGTGGGGCCGTTGCAAATACCGACATAGCCGAGCCAGAAGCGATTGGCGAATTGCGGCTACGAAATAGCGCAGGCGCCAGTGTAGCGTTGTCGGCGTTGGCGGAAGTCAGCATGGGCGAAGGCCGCGAATCCGTCTCGCACGATGGCGGCCGTCGGCGCCAAGTAATCACCATCAACCCCGTTACGCGCGACATCAGTGGTTTTGCAGTGGCTATGCAAGCGCGCTTGGCAAATATTAAGCTGCCCAGTAACGTCACGCTAGAAGTTACCGGCAGCGCTGAGGCTGCGAACGCAGCCGCTTTCGAGCTTGCAAAAAACTGTAGTCTGGCACTACTCCTGGTCTGTGCGTTACTTGGCTTCGCGTTAGGCGTGCGCAACGCGACATTGGTGTTGCTCAGTACGCCGTTTGCACTAATCGGCGGGATCGCTGTCGTTTGGTTTAGCGGCAAGTTGTTGAGCATTGGTGCGCTGGTCGGTTTCGTCACTTTGTTCGGCATTGCTGCACGTAACGCAATCTTGCTGCTCGCACATTTTGATCACACTAGCCCGAGCAATGAACAAACGCTGGAAACCTCGCAGACCAGTCGTATAGCCGCCGCGACGATGGCTCGCTTTACCCCGATCTTTTTAACCGCGCTGGTCACCGCACTTGCGCTGGTGCCGCTTGCATTGGAAAGTGGCGAGGCCGGGCGCGAGGTGCAGGGGCCGATGGCGCAAGTCATTTTGGCGGGCTTGCTGACTTCTACGCTGCTGAACCTATTGGTCTTTCCTTGGATATTGGCGCGTTTTGGCGGGCATAAATAAAAGCTAAGTCGTCGTGTTTTGTGACGCCAGCCAATACGCGCAAAAGGGGGTAGAACACGCAGTCGGGTCACCAGCCGGAATCCACCACACCGGCTACTTTCCTGATGATTGGCTGGACTTGGGCCAGCCAACCCGAGCAAGGGTCTTGATCAAGGTGGTGCGTTTCACGCCGAAGTTGCGGCAGACGGCCGCCTTCGACCTGCCGCCATCCAGCGCACCAAGGATTGCTTCCAGCTTCTCACCAGCTCGCCCGCGCAAAGCTGATTGATTGTTTGTTGTCACGTTAATGCGGCATGGACTGGAGCCGTGCTAGCCGTGCTCTATCGGTGCAAACCGTAGC
>JAYVAQ010000062.1:0-2637 GCA_043750875.1 Rhodanobacteraceae bacterium | reverse complement strand
TTTTGCAAGCGATAGGCTTGGCTTCCTATGCCGTTGGGTAGTGTTATAAAAGTGCCACGGCCGAGCAGTAGATTGCCACTGCCATCTTGGCGTAGGCTTGCGGGGAATCGGATACATGGCATGAAACCACCGCTGTCGGATTGGTCAAATTCCAACGCGCCATTCGCGCCGTATTTAATCAGACGCACGATCGATTCACCATTTTGAGAATCACTAACGAACGCTATTGCTACACCACCTGTTGCCGAAGCGACTGCACCTTGTTGAGAAAGATCGTCGTTGCCCGGCGTCAAATAGCGGATATCAGCAAGCTGAGTACCGGTGTCGGAAACTCTAGATAGGGTAATGTCGCCTTGCTCTTGCCGTACGATGGCGATCTCGTTATTGATCAACATTTGCACGGCGTATTTGCTGCGACTGAAACTGTCAAGTTCAGGCACGCGCTTCTCCCAGCGCAATTGTCCAGAGCTCAGCTGATACGACCGGATGACCAGTTCACTTTGCGAAAAAGTTAACTTATTGCGGAGAACGATGCTGGCGCTGCCATTCGTGCCAATAGCGATTGCAGGGTTAATAATATTGTCGGCATTGGAGTTTGCATCGAAGCTGCTCCAGCGTAACTGCCCGTTTGCGTCGTATTTAACAATGCCCACGGGGTGCGAGTTGCTGGGGCTATGCACGCTATGAATAAGCTGGATAAAGCCGGCGTCAGGCGTAGCTGCAGTGGTGATGGGATAAGTTGCACCGACTTTGATTGGCGCTAGCCAGGACTGCGCCCAGTCGGGTGGCAGGGATTGTGCGAATGCGGCGGTGCTGAAAAGTGTTAATGCGTATCCAGCGATGCCGGTGCCTGTTCTTAAATTTAAACGTGGTGATGCGGGAATCGTTTGAGTAGACATGAGTTTGCTCCTAAGTTGTGTTCGATAAATGTTTGGTTTGATTGCAACGTGATGCAAAATCGTTAGGCAATAGAAACCCGTTCGGTCTGCAAAAACGCAAAAACCGATTGGGGTGTTCGGAGGAACTTCGCTGTACTGTTTTGCCTTCCGGCGCGACTTCTAGCGGCTAGCGGGGTGAGTCAGCGGTGCCAGTGGCAAAGCTAGCTTTTGCCTCGGTTTTAGGCGATTAGTCTTCAAATCCCACCCGCTGCAATAGCTCAAAACCGGGGTTATTCATGGTGCCGCTGACTTGACTTCCAGGAGCCATTAGCTTTGAACCCAACGAGTTCGCACGCAGCGGCACGTCATCCTCTGCAATCGTCACGACGCCGCCTGACAGTGTGTTGGTGTTTGAATCAAATACCGCATTTTCGATACGCACCAGCATGGCGTCGGTCAAGGCCGCATAAAACTGTTGCGGAGTCACCATCAGGCCATTGATCGTGCTGTAGCTGTTGCTGGCGCTGATTGTCGTGCCAAAAACCTTACAACGCGTCATCGCCGCCTCGATCTCGGATGCGGGGCCTTGCAAGGTGTAGTTGTTTAAAACCGGTACGCTGATATTGCTGACGCGCGTAGCGTAAAAATTGCCTGCACTATCTTGATAGGCGCGTACGTCTAGCAGGCGTGATTCGGTCAAACCGAGCGCAAAAATAGCGTCCAGGTCGCGTAGCTGCGCGCTATTTTTGATGTTGTTGCCCAGAATAGTCAGGCTTTCACCGAGGTTTATATCACTGGGGGCAACCGGCGCCTGCAGGCGGATACTTCGGCGTATAAAGCGAATTTTGCTGGCGCGTAACCGATTTAGATTGCTGTAACTGCCCACAACTTCAATGCGAACGCCTGCATGTAGATCCCCGGCGTTGCCGTTGCGAAAACGCGTCTGTGCATCCGTTGCAATATGTAGAGTGCCAAGCAAAAGCTCGCCATTTTGCGGTGCGGTACCAATCAATCCGGTCACCACCATCGCGGCACCGATGACGCTGGCGCTTGGTGTCGGGGTGGCGCAACGAACTTGGTCCGCGCTGATCGGCGTGCCATTAACGTAAGGCGTTTGCGTGAAAGCGCGAATTGCCACATAGCTGCCAATGGCAATTCCCGCATCGCAATTGATCGGTGCAAACTTGACGTTAACGACTTGCTCGCCGATGTGCAGTGAATTTGTGGTCAATGATGTAACAAAGCCGCTTAAACGCCAGTTTGGCGGCGTGTTTTTCAAACCTAGGCGTGTGGCAATCACGCTATTGTTGGCGTCGATCTGTCCTGAAATTTCTAAGATGTTGCCGATTCTTAGGGCGTTCATCCCCGCCTCTGGCAAGCCGAGCAGCACGGTATCGGCATCGATCGTTAAGTTTTGACCCAGCACTTGCAAAGGATTTAATTGCGTAATCGGCCCGCGCAGTTGTGTATGAATTTCAACGGTTTCGGCTAGGCCGCTGCTGAGTGTTGCATCTGCCGCTAACCGCGCAAAAACAGTGCTGCCAGGACCCACCTGCGTTGGCGTGGGTTCACCAGCGATTGCATCATCATCAATAATGTATTGCGTCGCGGCGTTAACGGCGAAGTCACGCGTATCGTTGACACCAAAGCCAGTGCCGACCCGGTCATTCGGCCTGGGCGCTAAAACTCGCTCGCTGGCTATGGACGATGCGGCGAACAACAAAAAAGTTGCACCAGCCAAGCTGCGTTGAAGCACGCG
>JAYVAQ010000061.1:0-7573 GCA_043750875.1 Rhodanobacteraceae bacterium | reverse complement strand
TTTTCTAGCCAAGTCGGACCCTTTTACGAAGTCAGGCTTAGCACCGGAATGCGTCGTGCGCTAGCGCTGGAAAGTCGACATTTGAACCCAGAAGGCGTTGTGCACAGCGGCGTTATTGCAAGTTTTGCTGATTTTGCGCTGTACCGCGCCATTGGCGATGAGATCGGCCACGAGCTCAGATTTGCGGAGGTAACAATGAACGTGCAATTCCTAAGTGCCGCCAAGTCCGGCATTTGGCTTTATGGCGAGGGCATTATGCTGCGCCGCACGCGTGAGCTGATTTTTGCAAATGGCGAGCTGTTCACTGATGAACGCACCGTCGCTACGGTGAGTGGCGTATGGAAACTGCAGGCGCAGGCTTAGCCAAAGCGGAGCGCAAACCCGCCATCGGCAGATTTGCGCCCTCCCCCACTGGGCCGCTGCATTTTGGCTCACTCGTCGCAGCGCTCGGCAGCTATTTAAACGTCAAAGTGCAAGCTGGCAAATGGCTGGTTAGAATTGAAGACATAGACCCGCCGCGTGAAGCGCCGCAAGCAACAGCGCATATTTTGCGTGCACTAGCGGAATTTGGACTGCACGCAGATGCACCCATCTTGTTGCAAAGCAGCCGCATCGATGCGCATCGCGCGGTGCTACAAAAATTGATTGACTCCGGGCATGCATTTCCGTGTTTTTGCACGCGGTCGCAGCTCGCAGGAATACCGCATCGCGGCCGTTGCGCCAGCAAAAGTAAAAATCAACCGAGTTGGCGGCTTTTGGTACCTGACCTTGACGTTGGTTTTGTAGATCAGATTTGCGGCAACTACCGGCAAAACTTAAGTACTGAGGTGGGCGATTTCGTGCTTTGGCGCAGTGATGATTTGCCCAGCTATCAGCTAGCCTGTGTGACCGATGATGCCTTTAGCGGTGTTACCGAGATTGTGCGGGGCGCAGATTTGCTTGACGCCACGCCCAGGCAAATCTATCTGCAGCAGCTGATCGGTTATCCGACCCCGAAATACGCGCACTTACCCTTGGTGTTGCGAAGCGATGGGCAAAAACTAAGCAAGCAAAACCTGGCGCCGGCGTTAGATGAGAAGCAAGCGCTGACGCTTTTGCGTCAGGCGTATGCTTTTTTGGGGCAAAGCGAACGTCCAAATGCGCAAACGGCGTTTGCGCCAGCCACTTGGCTAAAAGGCGCTTGCGTTGATTGGCAAATCGCGCGCGTGCCACTGAAAACAAGCGCCCGGTAATCGGGCGCTTGAAAATTCTTACACTGTTGAACAACCTAGCTCAGCGTGCAATCAAGGCCCAAACCCGCAACGCACGATGGCCGGTTCGTGGCTAATGTCATTGCTAAATTGCCCACAGCCAAACTGATTGCAAGCGCGAATTTTATAAAGCAATGGCTTATTGATCGGGCAACTTGCGCCAAATGGCCCTTGATGGGTGCGAATATAGGCTTGGCTTCCAGGCACACTATTAGTTGTAGTGACGATGAAACCATTAACGGTACAGCTTTCCTCCACTTCATAATTTGAAGGTTGCGGAACGCCCAAATCCCATTGCATACCAAAGAAACAACCAAAGGTTCCAGGCGGTGTCGTGGTATCGCTACGAAACGCTGTGACCGCGTTTGGCGTGCACGGGCCAGGTGTTGCCACAACGGCATTGCTCCATTCGCCTGCGCCGATGCCATCGGTCGCTTGAACTTGCGCCAATACTGGGCCGCTAATTCCCGAAATCAAGTAGTTGTTGGCAGTACTCACGAAGATGCCATTGCCGACCAAGCCCGCCTGAGTTGTGGCATAACGCACGCGAAAATTCGCCGAAGTCATCCCAATCGGTAAATTCCAAGCGACACTCGACGCCCCACAGCCGCCAGGGCTTGCCGAGATATTGATCGGCACCGACGCTAATTTATAGGCCGCAAACGGTGCCACGCGCGGAATCGGTGTTGAAACCAAACCATTCGGCGTGATCGGCACACCGGTTTCGGTCAATAGCATTTCCACTTGCGCACGATTTAAGCTGGGGAAACGGTCACGTAAACGCGCAATTAAGCCAGCCACAGCCGACGCACTCATGGACGTGCCATGACGCAGTTCACGCGTACCGTTGGCGCGCGCAGCACAAATCGCGCCCACACCTACCGTCGCCACATCGCAAACTGGTGGCGGAAATTGCACAGCATTACCACCCGGTGCCAGTAAAGTCGCTTTCGCGGTATTGTTAAAGCCGTAAACCGAATAGTCAGCAACAATTTGATCGAACTTACTGGTTGCCGCTACGGAAACTACATTGGTCAAGCAGGCCGGGTATGCCAAACCATAGTCACCGCCGCCATGATTACCCGCCGCTGCCACCACGGAGATGTCAGCATTGACCAAGCGCGTGATCGCCGTGGTGAAGCTGTCGTCGATACCACGACATTGCGCAATATCCGTCCAATTGAAGGGAATGCCTAGGCTTAAATTCACCGCTGCCAGCTTACGCCCGCCAAAATTACGCTCTTCAAACACGAAGTCTAGCGCCTTGATAACATCAATAGAGTTAAAACCGACGCGATAGGGCTGATCAGGGTTATTAGTTCTCACCAAAGCCCCCGCCTGTACCGCAATAAGGCGAGCACTGGGTGATAGGCCGGAAACCCCGACAAAGCCAGACAGGCTGGCATCGCCGACTGCAATACCGGCAACGTGTGTACCATGGCCGCAATTGGCCATTGCATTATTTATAAAAGGGTCTGTGCTTGTGAGCGAACAAGGGATGCCGCGTATTGGAGGGCCATTGAGGCTAGGCTGAGGCGGTGTCGGTACTGGGCAAAACGATGGCAAATTCCCACCCGTAAGAAACTGTCCAGTCGGCGTACTAAAACAGGCCCCGCGCACGGCGCGCCCGTTGAGCTCGGCGTGATTGATCGCCACCCCAAAGTCGATCACCGCGACCATATATTGCGACGCAGGGCCGGCTACGTCAGGAAGTTGCGCAGTTTGCAAACGGCTATTGACCTCTCGCAATTGCGGCTTGGACTCGGTGTATTCAGAAAAACTGGACACCTCCGCATCAGCCAACAATTGCGCCAATCCATTTGTGCTAACTTCAGCCTGCAAAACCGGTGTGAGCGATGCATGCACAATACTGCCAACAATATGTCCAGCATGGCGGGCTTGAAAGTCAGCCACTTCCGTCAGCACCGCATTTTGCGTCGCAAGCAGGCCGCTTTCAGTATTTATATCGCCCAGCCCAGCTGGCAAATCAAAGATAACGTCCACACGCACGCCGCCGTTCGCAGCGGCTTTCTGCTGCAAAATCTGGTAATTAGCCTGCGCTTCTTGATCCAGGCTGCGATTTTTACCCGGCGAAACTTGATAGTGCCCCGCAAGCGCAGGCAAAGCCACCGCCATGGCGGCGGCAAGCAACAGAACTCTATTTGCCCCCCCCGCACAGATTTAAGGCTGATTGTGGGAAGTTTCCGAGTGGTCATAATATTTCCTTGATTTATGGTTTAGTTTTTGTGGGTAATGGCTTAAAACACGCGCCTTTCTTGGCGACCAGACCATAATTGTAACTTTTAGTTTGTACGCACTTCATATTTCGTGCGCGTACGCACAATAAAAGGAATTTAAATGAACTACTTTCGCCGTTTGCTATTCCTAATGTGTTTTCCAGGCTTTTCATTTGCGCAATCCACGCAAATTGATCTCGCATTAACCATCGAGAACGCCCCGCTTAGCCCCTGGGTTTTGGGCCAGGCGGGCGTTATCCGATTCCGAGTAACCAACCTATCCACTACGCAAGGCGCAACCTCTCGGATTTTTTTACTTGACCCAATCCCAGAACTACCGGGAATACCCGATGGCTTTGAAGGTTCGGGTGCTTTGCCAAGTTGCCCTCAAGGTTTTGGTTGCTCTTCTTTCGGTCAAACCTGTTTCGATCCGCCGGGAATTCCACCAAATTCGAGTGTCACCTGCGAGTTCTACCTACGCGCCGCATATCCGGGTGTGCGCCCAGCGCGTTCGCGAGGCAATGTCGTGGTGTTCAATGCTATTGACCCCAATTTGGCCAATAACGTCGCGCAAGAAGATCTTGGCATCCTAGATGAGCTAAACGCCGTGCCGCTAAGCCCGTTGACGATGCTTGGCCTGATCGCATTGATTGGCGGGCTGGGAATAGGGCGGGTGCGGGCGTGAGTGATTGGATGTAATTATTCAAGCGATTTAGGCGCAAAAAAGCCAGAAAGCTTTGTCAGTGATGATCCCTGCGGGATCAAAACCTAATCGACATACCACTTTGAATCGCACCCAATATCAATTTCGATAATGATCCTGCATTGGATAATTCCTGGCATACGCGGCAAACGCCGCTGCGGCCAGCAAGGCAAATCCCGCAAAGAAAAACATCAGAAACGCGCTCTCGCTTAAGCCCGTTTCTGTGATTTTTGCCATCACCGCCGGATTGCGCACCGTCGCATTGGTGATCAACACCCACAGATTGCCGAAGGTAACGCTGAGCAGCCAAAAGCTCATGATTACGCCTTTCATCGACGCGGGCGCTTGGCTGTAGGCAAATTCCAGGCCGGTGGCGGAGACCAGTACTTCGGCAAAAGTCAGCAAAGCATAGGGCAGCACCTGCCAGGCAATGGAAACCGGATCGCCACCGTCAATCCACAGTTGAATCATGCCCGCGAAAATCCATGCCAGCCCTGAAAACGCGATGCCATAGCCCATGCGCTTGAGCGGTGTGGGCTCAAAGCCTAGACTACGCAGTGCTGGGTACAGCACTAAATTATTGAACGGAATCAATAACATAACCAGCAGCGGATTCAGCGCCTGCATTTGCGCCGGGGTCGTGACCAGCCAACCCAGCCAGGAGTTTTCGGCAAACATAATCATTTGACCGCCTTGCAATACCCAAGTCGAGGCCTTTTGATCAAACAGCGACCAAAACGGCGTTACGAAGGCAAACACCACCAAAATGCGCAGCACCGCACGCACCGCATCGACCGATCCGCCCGGGTGCAGGCCACGCGCGCGTTCAAGCTGCATGGATGTGCCAACGCCGCCAAAAAGCATCAGCGCGCCAAGCGCGATACAAAATGAGATCACAAAGCCCAAATGCTCGGGCCAAAATGCCGGTTTGATCGCCCAAAACAACATGATAACACTGGCCAATGCCGCGCCGAACACGGCAATCCAAAGCCCTGGACGCGTCTGGCCTGACGTGGCGGCAATCAGCGCGCTGCGTGCGACATTGATAAAACCGTGTGGGTTACTCGGGCTCGGCGGAACCTGCACATAGCGATGTCGGCCAGCCCAAAAAATCACCGTAGCAATGAACATCAAAATGCCCGGAATACCAAAAGCCCAGGCCGGGCCGAAGGCCTGCATAATCCGCGGCATAAGCAAGGACGCAAAGAACGAACCGAAGTTGATCGTCCAATAAAAAGCGTCGTAAACGAGCTTAGCCTTATGTTTATTGCTTTGATCAAACTGATCACCGACAAACGCTGACACCAGCGGCTTGATACCCCCAGAACCCAAGGCAATCAACAACAGCCCAGTGTAGAACCCGATGCGGTTATCGACAAAAAACGCCAAAAAACCTTGCCCGATGCAATAAAGCAGGGAAAGCCACAGCACTGTTTGATATTTGCCGAAAAAGCGATCCGAGATCCAGCCACCTAGCAGCGGGAAGAAGTAAACGCCAATAACAAAGCTATGGAACACCTCTTTGGCGATCCCCGCGCGTTCAACCAAGGGCGCGGAAAGTAATAAGGACGTCACCAAAAACGGCGTCAGAATGTTGCGCATGCCGTAGAAACTGAAGCGCTCACAGGCTTCATTGCCGATGATATAGGGAATCTGCGGCGGCATTTTACCGCCGGAAGTGGCCTGAACTGCTGGCTGTGACATGGCTTAGGTTTCCTTTTTCGTAGTGCGACAAGCTTGCTTTGGCGACAGCAATAACACCTTCAAAGCGTATTGGTCCAGTTAGCACTTGCCAATTGCCAAGCACCACCGCTGAAACGCCATTGCGTTTGCGCCGAAACAAACTGACCTTGCGCGGGCAGTATTTTTCCACCGTCCGTAACCAACAGCGCGAGTTCAACTTTCGCACGTTCGCCTTGCATGGTGATTGTGGTTTTCGTACGGGTGACGCCAATATTTTCCGTGCGCATTCGGATCCCCAACATGTATGCCGCGAGTGCGCGTCTGTCCATGCTCGCGTTCTGACCGCTGAAATCATCGCTGACAAAAGCCATGAAAGCGGATCCGTCGCGCGCCTCGCCAGCCGCTTGCATCGCGTCTATCGTCTCGCGCAATAACTGCTCGTTCGGCGTCTTGGCGCAGGCACAAAGGACAAAAACCAGTACCAGAAAAATATATATGCGCGGCAAATGAATCAAAAAAGAACGCATTTTCACCTACTTAACGCTTGTCGAGTGCTGACTCTAATGGCATGGTTAGGCATAAGCAAACTTAACCAGGATTTTCCATGTCTACGCCAAGCGCCGCCTCCCGCCCCTGGATCAAATCCTACCAACCAGGCGTGCCTGAGCAAATCAACCCGACCGCATATCGCTCGATTGTCGAGGTATTTGAGTCATCCTGTGAAAAATTCCCCGACCGGCCCGCTTTCCAAAACATGGGCGTCACCCTGACTTACCGTGAATTGGATCGGCGCTCCAAGCAATTTGCCGCGTTTTTACGCAACCGCCTCGGGCTCAACCAGGGCGACCGTATCGCGATCATGATGCCCAATATGCTGCAGTATCCCATCGCCATGTTTGGCGCCTTGCGGGCAGGCTGCGTGGTGGTCAATACCAATCCACTGTATTCCACGCGCGAACTGAAACACCAGCTGCTCGATTCCGGCGCTAAAGCCATCGTAGTTTTTGAAAACGTCGCACACACCCTGAGCGAGGTCATTGACGAAACACCGATCAAGCACGTGATCATCACCGGCCTGGGCGACCAACTTGGGTTTATCAAAGGACTGATTACCAACTTAGTCGTGCGTCACAAGCTCAAACTTGTGCCTAGCTATAATTTGCCCAGCGCGATTGGCTTTAACACAGCACTTGCGCAGGGCAGTGGCGACAAAATTCCGACGACTGATATTCAGTCTGAAGACTTAGCATTCTTGCAATATACCGGCGGCACGACCGGATTGAGCAAAGGCGCGATGCTGACGCATCGAAACATCGTCGCGAACATGGAACAAGGCGGCGCTTGGCTAGGCCTAGGCTTAAAACATGGCGGCGAAACCATCATTACTGCATTACCGCTCTATCATATTTTTGCATTGACGGTGAATTGCATGATTTTCATGCGTATCGGCGCGCTAAACGTATTAGTGACCGACCCACGCAATATGAAAGACTTCGTGAAACTGCTCAGAGAAACCCCTTTTTCCGGAATCACTGGCGTCAATACGCTATTTAATGGTTTGATGAATACTGAAGGGTTTAGCGACATTGATTTTAAAACGCTTAAAATCGCCGTAGGTGGTGGCGCAGCTGTGCAACGCGCGGTCGCCGAGCGCTGGAAATCGATCACCGGTGTAACCTTGGTGGAAGGCTACGGCCTTA
>JAYVAQ010000060.1:0-2162 GCA_043750875.1 Rhodanobacteraceae bacterium | reverse complement strand
TGGCATTGTCCGTGCGATCGCCATGGCAACTAGCAGCACGCACACGACTTTTTTGGTGTTTGCACTGTGCGTTGAGATTGTTTTGGTGATTCTGGCGGTTTGGGCATTACGCGGTATGCGTTCGAAGTCTGAGGCACTTGGGGCGTGACCAACGGCGGTCCGGCGACGTAGTATCATGAAGTGAAGCCAAGGAACGCCCATGAAACTACGCATTGAGTCCCTAAAACTGCACGAGGTTGGCCCATTTAGCGATACCACGATTCACTTTGCCAAGCGCGAAGATGCAGGTGCTGAAGTGCATATTTTGACTGGGCCTAATGGTTCTGGAAAAAGTACCCTGCTTGCGGCTTTGTCTTTGCCGTTTATTCCGATTGAGGTCGCGGTTCGCGATATTGCACCGCGAATGAAAAATCCGACAAGCCATGTAGATATTGAATCAAACTGTGGCTCAATCAAATTTGTCCCAAACAATCAAAGAGCTGCCTCTCCACCTGATTTTACCCCGGCTAACCACTTTAATACCGGCGGCGGGTCTATTTCTTACCCAACAAAAATGTCAAATTTTCTTTCGCACTACTTCGAGGGATTGCAGTCAAATTACGTTACCAATGCTCCGATTCTAGTGCTGTCATTCTCCGGGCACCGATTAATCGGGCCAGGGAATCTCAGCAGTATCGACGAACCTAAAGTTGCGCAATCGCTAATCAATTCGGCAAGTTTTTCGCAGCACGACCCCGCACTTTTGGTGCAATGGGTAGCCAATACCAAGGCCAAGGCCGCACTTGCCAGAGCTGATGGTGAGGCTGCAACGGAATATGAGGCCGCTCTTGATGTCGTCAAGCAAAGCTTGACCGAAATTATTGGCAAGCCTGTCGAATTCAAAATACAGCGCGACCCTCTAGCCGTGCAGCTACAAATTGGCAGCGAAGTGGTGCCTTTGGAAGGATTGGCGGATGGCCTAAAAGCCATGATCGCGCTACTTGCCGACGTATTGATGCGCTTGGATAAAGCACCGTGGACCGCTGATATCACTGGGCCGTTGACCAGTAGGCCGATGATTTTGTTGCTGGATGAAATTGATATTCATCTGCACCCAAAATGGCAGCGGAAGATTTTGCCAGTGCTGCAAAAAACTTTCAGCAATGCGCAGATTTTTGTCTCGACGCATTCGCCTTTTGTCGTGGGTTCGGTTGATGATGCGTCTGTTTATCGTTTAGATCCAACGGCGTCCGAGATTCACGCGGTTCCCTCAGGCGCAGGCGCCGGGCAAAGCTATATGACGATTTTGGCGTCCATTTTTGACGTCAACGAGCAATTTGATCCTGAAACGGAAAGCTTGTTCGTGAAGTTTTATGCCGCCAGATCACGTGCAATTAAGGGCGAATCCGATAGCGAATTCCAGGCATTGGCGATTGAACTTTCACAACGTGGCGAAGAAGTACAAGACATCGTTAGCCGTGAATTGGCACAGGTTAAACGGCTGCGAGCGAACGCCAAGGACGCCGCGTGATTCGATATGAACGACTGGCAGCGCCCTCATGTTTGATGGCAAAGTATGGAAAGTTACGTTGGCGATCCTCAGGCGCGTGCTACCAAGCAATTCAAATCGCGCTCGGCAATGCAAACCAGGAGCACTGCGCTTTTTGCGATGGAGGATTGTATGTTGAAAGTCTTTGTACAGTTGAACACTTTCGCCCAAAATCAACACATCCAGAACTGACATACGCGTGGCAAAACTTGTTTCCCGCTTGCAATGGTTGTCAATCGGCGAAGGGTTCGAAGTTTGATGAAGCGCTATTGAAACCAGATGATGAAGATTATGATTTCGCAAAATATTTTCAGCTCAATTATCTTTCTGGTGAAATCGAGCCTCTTGAATCGGCAAGTCAGGCAGATCAGGTACGCGCAGACGTCACCATTAGGATGTACGGGCTAAATAAATACGCGATTCTGAGCGGCAGAAAGCACGAGCGAAAACATTGGGTATCTCGGGAACCTAGTGAACGCGTGCTCGATGATTTTCGCTTCCGATATTTCATTGTTGACATCTAAGTTAGACGTGCCATTTGCTGCTGCACAAAACCCTCAAACCCGCCCATCAAAACATCAAATGCTGCATTTGCACCTTCGAGCGTAAGCCTTCGCCCATACCCACGGTACCT
>JAYVAQ010000059.1:0-5230 GCA_043750875.1 Rhodanobacteraceae bacterium | reverse complement strand
CGGCACCTTCGCTTCTTGCATTAACGCCATCGCCCGATAGACCTTGCCGTAAGGAACAGCATCGTCAGCTGCGATCAATACGCCCGTTTTTGGCACTTGCGCCACGATCGCGCTGACTTCTAGCAGCAAAGTCGCGTCATCGACTTGCTTACGCTCGCCGGTGCCTTTGGTCAGAAACATCAGGCCTTCTTTATTGACACTGACGACTAAGGGTTCGTCCTTTTGGTCAACTGGTCGTGCACCACTTTGTGGCAACTCAATATCCACGCCCAAGTTCATTAACGGTGCGGTGACCATAAAAATAATCAGCAGCACTAGCATCACGTCAATGTAGGGCACTACATTGATTTCACTGACAATTTTCCTGCGCTTTCGAAGTCTAGCCATGATTAATGGCCGTGATCTTCAATATTGGCTTGGCGCTGCAAGATCGAGGAAAACTCTTCTTGAAACGTGTCATAGCGGGTTTCGATGCGTTCTACTTGATTGGAAAAACGATTGTAGAAAATCACCGCCGGAATCGCGGCGAACAAGCCCATCGCGGTGGCGATCAGCGCTTCGGAAATACCGGGTGCCACCATGGCGATCGTGGCCGAGCCGACTTTGCTCAAGCCTTGGAAAGAAATCAAAATACCCCACACCGTGCCGAACAAACCGACATAAGGGCTAATCGAGCCAATGGTTGCCAGCGTGTTCAGATGTGCCTCTAAACGATCTACTTCGCGCGTCATATGCACGCGCATCGCGCGCTGGCTGCCTTCTAACATTACGCGTGGGTCGATAGATTTGCGGCTGCGCAGGCGCGCAAATTCGCGAAACCCGGCTTCAAACAAGCCGGCCAAACCGGCGGGAGGTCCGCTCGCCGAGACTTCTTTAAACAGCTGCGCCAAATCCGCGCCAGACCAGAAACGTTCCTCAAAGGCTTGCGCTTCTGCCACGGCAGCACCCAACACCGCTTTTTTGCGAAAAATCATCCACCAGGACCAAAGTGATGCGCCTAACAACAACGCCATCACTGCCATCACCGGGTAGCTGGCATGCAGGAGCAGTTCAATAAAATCAATTTCGTTATTCATCAGTTCGGTTTCTCTGGCTCTTTAATTTTTTCTGACTGCGCTTGATTGAAAATACTGACTAGTTGATGTCGTCTTGCTCGCCCGCGAACAGCGCGTAAAGCTCACTTGGAATGCGCGCCGGGGCAAACGAATCGCTGCGTACACAGGCCAGTTCTACATGTGCACGACACAAAATTTCCTCGCCACGCTTAAGAATTTGCAACACGCTTAATGACGCGCGGCCCAAACCATCAGGTGCCAGCCACACTTCGCAAGCATCATCCATACGCGCGGGCTTGAGATATTGCATATTGACGCCGCGCAAAACAAACACCACGCCGTGGAGTTTCGCTAATTCGGTCTGAACCACGCCTTTGTGGCGCAACCATTCCGTGCGCGCGCGCTCAAAAAACTTCAAATAGTTACTGTGATAAACCACACCGCCCGCATCAGTATCTTCCCAATAGATTTGAATGGGCCAACTGAAACGCGGGTGAGTGATATTGGGGACGGCGACATGGGTCATGAACGTTCCTACGATAAATTAGAATCAGGCGCATCAAACAAATCCAAAACCGGTGCCGGTTTCGGTGGCCGTAGTCCCAGATGCAAATACGCTTTACGCGTTGCCATGCGGCCACGCGCGGTGCGCGTCAAAAAGCCTTGCTGGATCAAATACGGCTCGATCACATCTTCAATCGTGCCGCGTTCCTCGCTCAACGCTGCGGCCATGCTGTCGACCCCGACCGGGCCGCCGTCGAAGTTCTCGATAATAATGCGCAGCAGCCGATGATCGAGTAAATCAAAGCCCTCGGCGTCAATGTTGAGCATACGCATCGCGCCGTTTGCCACGTCTAAGGTAATCACGCCATCGGCTTTGACCTGGGCAAAATCGCGCGCCCGACGCAGTAAGCGGTTCGCAATCCGGGGCGTGCCGCGCGAGCGCCGGGCAATTTCGACCGCACCCTGCGGATCGCAAGGAATGTTCAAGATTTTCGACGAACGCGTCACGATCTGGGTCAATTCTTCGACGTTATAAAACTCCAGCCGCTGCACAATGCCAAAGCGATCGCGCAATGGGCTGGTTAATAGGCCGGCGCGGGTGGTGGCACCGATCAAGGTAAAAGGTGGCAAATCAATCTTGATCGAACGCGCAGATGGGCCCTCGCCAATCATAATATCGAGCTGGAAATCCTCCATCGCCGGGTACAGCACTTCTTCCACCACCGGGCTAAGTCGATGTATTTCATCGACAAATAGCACGTCATTCGCCTGTAAATTCGTCAATAACGCGGCCAAATCGCCGGGGCGCTCAAGCACCGGGCCTGAGGTTTGTCGCAAATTAACGCCCAATTCATTGGCGATCACATGACTTAACGTGGTTTTCCCCAAGCCTGGCGGCCCAAAAATGAGCACATGATCCATGTGTTCGCCGCGCTTTTTTGCCGCCTGAATATAAATTTCCAGCTGATCGCGCACCGGCTTTTGCCCCAAGTATTCGCTTAAGCGCTTGGGCCGAATGCTGGCGTCTAAAAGCTCGTCTTCGCGGGTAGCGGCGGCGGATACCGGGCGGGCGGGTTCTGTCATATTGATCTTAGTTTGGGTCAAGGCAATAGCGCTAACCGCGCAATGCTATCGACTAAGTATTTAAAAGAAGCCATGTTTGACATCAATGCTTTGCGCAAACTTGGATCGTTAGCAGTTTGAAGTATCAATGCGTCACGTGCGTCTAGGTTTTTACGACACGCCGCATCGAAGGTTGACGGTAGAAAATTGGCACCGAGCTTTTGCGCGTGTCGCAGGACATCCTCTAGATTTCGCTCAAGTAACACCAACGCTTTGTTTGCAAAACTATGACCTTGCCAATGCTTAACTTTCACTTCGCTCTTACACGCCGCTTTAGGCAATCCAAAAAGTTCATGTACTCGATCACTGTCTAGACAACATACAGGTGCAATTTGCGCGTTGCGATAGGCATTTTGATTCTTGTCCAAATGCTTGATCAAGTTACTATTGCCTTTGCACGGGACAGCCAACACCATCTTCTTAAGTAAGTAAATGTCGGAGAATTCTTGGGCGATCTGACTTTGGTCATACAGGCACTTCAGCACCAAGGTGTGTGGCGCATAGTTTGCAATATCAGCATTTGAGGCCAACTGATCTTCATACAAAACGCGCGCTTTCATCAGTTGTTCTCTGCCGACTGAAAGATTTCACTGGCATAGCCACTTGCGATCAACTCGCCAAAACCACTGTAGTTTTCCAGCCAAATATTGAGCGATTTCGCGTTGACGCGCTTAAGTTCGGTTTGGCCCAAATGATTAAGTTCACACAGCACGGCTTGTTTTGCTGGATCCTTTAACGCATCCAAAATCCCACGCGAGTGCGTCGCCAAAATGACGTGGGTTTTTTCTGCTGTTGTTTCAGCAATGCTGACTAAGCGTGCAATTAACGCCGGGTGCAGATGCGACTCTGGCTCGTCAATGGCCAATAAACTGCGTTGTTCACCCGCGATAAAAGCTGTCAACAACGCTATATAAGCGAGCTGCCCATCGCTCAAATACTGCGCTGAAACGGTGCGATCCATGCCTTGATACTTCACACCCAGCTGCAATTCCCCTGGACCGGCTAGCGGAAACTTCAAACTTTGAAATCGCTCACCAAAAGCTAAGGACAGATGGCTATTGATGCGTTCACCCACCGCGATGTCGCTGTCGCTCATTAAGCCGTACAGCACTGAACTAAGATTTTCGTAGGTGGTATTCAAGCGGTCTGAAAGGATCACCACTTGTGATTTTCTTAATGCTTGACTGCGTTTTGCGGCTTGCGCAACCCAAGAGGCAGTGGTGTCTAATGCAGCATGTAACTGGATATTGCGAACCGCGTTTTTTATGTCAGCCAGTTTTAGCGACGATCGATCCACAGCACCATCCGGTAGACGCTCCAAGCCACTGGTACTCATCAGTGTCTGATCTTGCTCAAAACTAACAGGAACGAATTTGTTACCCATAGGATCGCCAAAAATCACCATTGCCTGACTGCGCGTACGGCGGAAGCGAATCAGCGGATTCGTTAGGCTGGCCGTTGCCTCTTGCCTCAGCACTTCATTGGCTATAACAAAAAACCCGTCGCGCTCCTCCAATTCGATGCGATAGAAAAAACTATTCTGTGCATCACTAATCTCAGCGGCGATCTCAAGCGAACTCGCGCCATTGCCCAGCAGGCCGCGTACACCACCATGGATGCGGTGAATGGCGTCTAAAAAATGGCTTTCAGTACACCGGCGCAGAATCTCAAAGGCTTCAAGGATCGTGCTCTTACCGCTGCCATTTTCGCCAATCAATACGGTCAAACCGTCCAACTCAAGCTTGGCATTGGCGATCGAACGCATCCCTGAAATTTCGATAGATTTGAGTTTCATGGCGTTGACCTCGCTTACAGACTCAGTTTTTAGCATGTTTTGCGCGGTAAGGCGCATTGCTAGAGTGAAGCGAGGTGGGAGATCAAGCTTGACGGCTGAGATCGCTTCACTGCGTTCGCGATGACGAATATTCGACAATTTCGCAAAAAATTGATGGACCCGCTCTGCGAACGAGTGTCGCACACGCTTCATTAAGCAGCCCAGCCGTCCAAACGCCCCCAAATTTGCTTAAGCCGGGCAGTTTCGGCACCGTTGCGCCAATTTTTTTAGGTGGCGTGACGAAATGACCATTCACAACTCAGTTTTAGAGCTCATCGGCAACACACCTATGCTCAAGGCACAACGCCTGGATACCGGGCTTTGTGAGTTGTATTTGAAGATGGAAAACATTAATCCCGGTGGCTCGATTAAAGATCGCATCGGCCTGTCGATGATTGAACAAGCCGAACGCAGTGGCCAGCTACAACCCGGCGGTACCATTGTCGAAGGCACGGCGGGCAATACCGGCTTAGCGTTGGCGTTGGTGGCGCAACAAAAAGGCTATCGTTTGATTTTGGTCATCCCCGACAAAATGAGCCGTGAAAAAATCTTTAATCTCAAAGCCATGGGCGCGGAAGTGGTGTTGACCCGTTCCGATGTTGGCAAAGGCCACCCGGAATATTATCAAGACTTGGCGCGAACGATTTCCGAGCAAACGCCGAATAGCTATTACATCAATCAGTTCGCAAACCCCAGCAATCCTTACGCGCATGAG
>JAYVAQ010000058.1:0-6198 GCA_043750875.1 Rhodanobacteraceae bacterium | reverse complement strand
GTCAAGGCACCTCGAACCAAACGCTGAGCGATGACGGCACCGTGCCGATTCGCCGCGTCAGCGTCGCACCGGTTAGTGAAAGCTTGGTTTACAACCGTTTGCGCACCTTGATGTGGGCTTTGTCGGTATTCAGCGCAGCACTGATGGCTTAAACAATGCACTGGATCAGCTACAGCTTTTAGAAAAGCGCTGTTTAAGTGGCTCCAAAGCGCTAGACCAACTCTTAGTCGCCAGACTGATTACCGAAGCAGCATTAGCCCGTACGCAAAGTATCGGCGCGCATATTCGTGTGGAAAACAGCGCTTTTGGGCGCATGAGTTCGGCGGCGGTGGCTTAGTAGCTACCGCCGTTACTGCACGGGGCGAATTAAATCAGCGGAACGCCCGTTTTACTTTGCACCTCTTCGCGCGTCACGCCCTCAGCCAGCTCCATAATTTTCAAGCCTGCGGGCGTGATATCCATCACCGCTAAGTCAGTAATGATGCGATTGACGACACCGACGCCGGTCAGCGGCAAGGTGCACTTTGGCAGTATTTTCAAATCGATCGTGCCGTCTTTCTTTTTGGCTACATGTTCCATCAGCACAATGACACGTTTGACACCGGCGACTAAATCCATCGCCCCGCCCATGCCTTTGACCATCTTGCCGGGGATCATCCAGTTCGCCAAATCGCCGTGTTCGCTGACCTGCATTGCGCCCAGGATCGACAAATTGATCTTGCCGCCGCGAATCATGGCAAAACTTTCATGGCTGCCAAAAATGGACGAGCCTTTTTGCGTTGTTACCGTTTGCTTACCGGCGTTGATCAAATCGGCGTCGACTTGATCTTCGGTCGGGAATGGGCCTATGCCCAACATGCCGTTTTCCGATTGCAGCCACACTTCCTTGTCCTCGGGCACGAAATTTGCCACCAAGGTAGGAATGCCGATCCCTAAATTTACATAAAAGCCGTCTTGCAGTTCTTGCGCTGCACGTTGTGCCATTTGGTCTTGATTCCAGGCCATGATCAAACTCCCGTTTTAGTCAGTACGCGACCGATTGCGTGGCCGCACATGTGTTAGCTCAAATAAATGTATTTTTTTTTGCTCAAAGTCGGTGCAGCCCAATCAGCTATTTGCTGGGACTCACCGTGCGCTTCTCGATACGCTTTTCTGGGTGCGGGTTATGCACGATCCGATGCACATAGATGCCGGGCAGGTGTACTTCGTCTGGCACCATATCGCCGGTTTCAACGATTTCTTCGACTTCAACGATGCAGATTTTGCCCGCCATTGCGACCGCTGGATTGAAGTTGCGGGCAGTCAAACGAAACTGCAGATTGCCGGATTTGTCTGCGCGGTGCGCCTTGACCAGGGATACTTCCGGCAACAGCGCGCGTTCCATCACATAAATCTCGCCATCAAATTCGCGCAATTCTTTGCCATCGGCAACGATGGTGCCAACGCCGGTTTTGGTGAAAAACGCGGGAATTCCGGCGCCACCTGCGCGCAGTTTTTCTGCCAACGTGCCCTGTGGGGTGAACTCTAACGCCAGCTCGCCCGCCAAATATTGGCGCTCGAACTCCTTGTTTTCGCCGACATAACTGGAAATCATTTTCTTAATTTGACGCGTTTCCAGCAATTTTCCTAGGCCAAAGCCATCCACGCCGGCATTATTAGAAATCACGGTGAGATCTTTCACGCCGCTATCGTGCAGCGCATCGATCAAGGCCTCGGGAATGCCACACAAGCCAAATCCACCCACCGCAAGCAACTGCCCGTCTTTGACTACACCCGCAAGTGCGGCGTGTGCGTTCGGATAAATTTTATTCATTGCATGCTTTTCCTGGCTGGTTTGGATGGCCCTACGATACTACGGGAAAGCCCTGCAAATGCCGAATTGGATTGCTATGCTCGCCAACTCCATTGATTTCCGAGTTTTCGCTGTGCGCGTTCCGTTCCGCCTGTTTCCTACATTTTTAGCACTTAGCATAGTCATAACTACCGTTGCCCCAGGTATAGCCGTGGCGCAGAAGCAACGGGTTGCAATTGCTATTCATGGCGGTGCGGGCGTGATTGATCGTGCGGCGCTTACCAAGCAACGAGAGGCCGCGATTCGACTGGATTTGGAGCGCGCCGTACGCGCTGGCTATGCACGCTTGACCGCCGGTGCGTCCAGCTTAGATGCGGTTAGCGCTGCCGTTATTGTGCTGGAGGATTCGCCGTATTTTAATGCGGGTAAGGGCGCGGTTTATACCTCTGATGGCACGCATGAGCTGGATGCCGCGATTATGGACGGTGCACGTCGACGCGCCGGTGCCGTCGCTGGCCTGCGCCGCGTCAAAAACCCGATCTTATTGGCGCGTGCAGTCATGGAACGCTCAGATCATGTGATGCTGTCCGGCGCAGGTGCCGAGGCTTTTGCGCGTTTGCAAAACATCACCTTGGTGCCGCCGAGCTATTTTGATACGCCAGAACGCCTAGAAGCCCTGCGTGAAGCGCAGAGATTAGAAAAACTGAAGCCCAAGACAGCGTTGTCGCATAAGGCGTATTTCGGTACCGTCGGTGCGGTGGCACTGGATCAAAGTGGCGAATTAGCGGCGGCGACGTCGACGGGTGGCATGACCAACAAACGTTTTGGCCGCATCGGCGATACGCCTATTATCGGTGCGGGAACGTATGCGGATCGCAGCTGCGCGGTGTCAGCAACTGGGCACGGTGAATATTTTATCCGTTCGGTCGTCGCTTATGACATTTGCGCACGGGTGGCCTATCGCGGCAGCACCGTCAAGCAAGCCGCCGAGACGGTGATCTTGGATGAATTGAAATCGCTGGGCGGCGAGGGTGGCGTGATCACCATGGATCGCATGGGCAATATCGCCACGCCGTTTAATTCGGCCGGGATGTATCGGGCCTCGGTCGACGTTGATGGCCATGTTTCGGTCGATATTTTTTAGACGCTTTGAAGAAACTTTGTTTCAGCTTCGCAATTTTCCCGCCTTTGGCGGATTGCTACGCTAACCAAAAAAATTAAACGAATCCGATAACTTGGCGCGTTCTGCGTCAAGAGCTACAGCTCAACATTGAACACCCCGCACGCACTCTCGCCCACTCTGGCCTACGCAAGGCAAATTGCGCAAATTCTGGGCGCTCGCTGTAGGGTGTGCGCAGGGCTTCGATCAGCATATTGAGTTCGCTCAAATCGCCGGTTTCGGCGGCATCAATCGCCTGTTGCGCCAAATAATTGCGCGGCACATACAATGGGTTGGCAGCGTGCATGCGCGCACGTCGTGCGTCGGAATCTTCTGTACTTGAGCGCTCGGCGTAGCGGGCTAACCAGCCGCTCAGTTCGTCGGCGTATTTTGCGCGTAACTCGGGCCGGTAAAACGCCGACTCTAGCGGATCCGGGCCAGCCGCGCTGCGGCCTGAAACGTCCGTTAAGCCGCGAAATGTCAGCGTCATATCCATCTCGGCACGCTGCATCAACGCGTACAAATCACCTAATAAGCCCGCGTCTTCACTGTGCCAGCTGGCAAAGCCAAGTTTCGCCGCATTCATCGCGTTATGGCTTTGTTGGAACTGCGCCGCAAAGCGCCTTAGTCCCTCATGCAACGGCGCGTGATCGTCAAACAGCGGCGCCAGCGCTTGCGCTAAACAGCCCAGATTCCAATGCGCGATTTCGGCTTGGCGGCCAAAAGCGTAGCGTTTGCCTTCGCTATCGGTGGTGTTTGGCGTCCACGAGGGGTTGAAATCTTCCAGCCAACCGTAGGGGCCGTAATCGATCGTAAGACCTAGGATCGATAAGTTATCGGTGTTCATCACGCCATGCACAAAGCCAACGCGCAACCAATGCGCCACCATCAGGGCAGTGCGGTCGCAGACTTCGATAAACCAGGCGGCGCGCGCGTCGGCTGGATCAGCATGCGCACGCGCAATTTCGGGAAAATCCCGCGAAATACAAAAATCGACCCAGTGCGTCAGCAACGCAATATCGCCGCGCGAGCTCGGCAGCTCAAAATTGCCAAAGCGGATAAAGCTGGGCGCCACCCTACACACAATCGCGCCGGGTTCACGCTTGCGATTGCCGTCATAAAACATATCGCGTTCTACCGCCTCGCCGGTGCCAATCAAACACAGCGCGCGGGTCGTGGGTACGCCTAGGTGATGCATGGCCTCCGAGCAGACAAACTCGCGCAAACTTGAGCGCAGCACCGCGCGGCCATCGGCATGCCGGGAATACGGGGTGGGCCCCGCACCTTTGAGCTGCAGCTCCCAGCGCTCACCGGCGGCATTGACCGTCTCGCCCAAGGAAATTGCTCGTCCATCGCCCAATTGCCCGGCCCAGCGACCGAATTGATGCCCGCCATAGTTGACCGCGTGCGGCTGCATGCCGGGAATGGGTGAATTACCAGAAAACGCGGTAAGAAAGGCATCTGAATGCAGTTCAGCGCTTGAGAGACCTAAGCGCGCCGCAAAATCGGTCGACACCGCAAGCAACTTCGGTGCCGCGACGGGCGTTGGCTGCGCAAAAGAAAAGGCTTGCTGTACTTGCCGTGGCGGCCCGCCCTGAACGGGGTCAGCGGGTAATTCGCGCACAAGTCGATTGTCGAACTTTAGCGGCAGCACAGGCGTTGCGCTCAAAACTGCCCTACCCCGACCAAACCGCGTTGCGCCGCCGCCATCGTCGCTTCAGCGCGCGAGCTAACGCTAAGTTTGCGGTAAACATCGCGCACATAGCCGGCAACCGTGTGTTTGGAGATTCCCAACAGCTCAGCAATTTTTGGCACATTAAAACCTTTGGCGATTAACTTGAGCGTGTCACTTTCCCTTTCGGTCAGGTGTTCACCTTCTATCGCTGCAGGGGCCTGCGGCGATATTGCGGCGAAATGCATGAGTACGCGTCTTGCGATTGAGGCTGACAATGGCGGCTGGCCACTCGATATTCCATGCAGCAAACGCACCAGCTCAGCTTCGGTTTCGTCTTTCAAAACATAGCCTTGAGCGCCCGCACGCAAAGCCGGAAACAAATGCGCATCGTCGTCAAACATGGTGGCAACCACAGCCATTGAGTTCGGCGCTCGGGCTTTGAGCGTGCGCACCAAATCGGTGCCGTTGCCGTCCGGCAAGCCCAAATCGATCAGCGCCAGCTCCGGTAATTTTTCTTGCGGTTGCGAAAACGCCAGCATCGCACCCGCGACATTGGCGGCGGTCGCGATCTCACAATTCGGAAATGCCGCCCGCGCCGCCCGTTCTAGCCAAGCGCGGGCACCGGCGTGGTCATCGACGATCAGGATTCGAGTGATGCCGCTCATGTGATGCCTTTTGCGGCACTGGGCAAACTCAACGCACGCTCCAGCGGCAAGCTCAACAGCACGCGCGTCCCTCCTAGAGTCCCGTCGCGCCATGTAATGTGCCCGGCAAGCTCATCCGCGCGTTTGCGCATATTGCTTTTGCCGCGGCCATCGCCATCGCCAGCCATGCCAACACCATCATCTTTAATCTCGATGCGCAAAATCTGCGAAACAACCGCTAAACGTATGCTCAAAGCGTGCGCCTGTGCATGCCGAATCACATTGCTGATCGCCTCGCGCACAATGCGAAACAGGTGCAAATGCTGGGCTGCGTCAAGCTTACGTTCGACGATATCGTCATCCTGGCGCCAGTTGAGGGAAATCTCAGCAGCCGCAAGTCGCGTACGCGCTTCGGCCTGCATTTCGCTCAAAGCTTCCAGCAAACTTGCCGGTTCGCCGCGTGTGCGTGACACAACGTCGCGCAAGTCTTTTAGCGCCGAGCGTGCCAACGCCGCGTTTTCTGGATTTTCCGCGCGATAGATCAAATCCAGCAGCTTGGCACCCACGTCGTCGTGCAAATCACTGTAGATGCGTTCGCGTTCAGTGCTTAGTGCCGCTTCAAGTTCCAGTTTGGACAAATCGGAAAAAACCGCGTTGCTTTGTGCTGGGGCCGCATTTGACGATCCCGACGATCCCGACGCGCCAGGCTCGTTGTGGCGCACCGAATGAAAATACCATTGAATCGCGTACGAAATTGCTGCGAATGCTGCCAGCAGCAGGATCAAAAAGAGCAAAATGAATGCGGTTATTCCCATCGCGATTTAGTCACTAGAACCGTTCGCCCTGAGATTCTATGGTTTTTGTCAAGCGCGAAACAGTAAAAAGAACCGTTCGCCTTGAGCCTGTCGAAAGGCAGAGCCGCGCGTTT
>JAYVAQ010000057.1:0-6822 GCA_043750875.1 Rhodanobacteraceae bacterium | reverse complement strand
ACGCCGCGTAGTTGGAAACGCCTTTGACTTCCGGTAAGCGTTGCGCGGGTTGGAAGGTGTATTCCTTGACAGTGGTTGCAACACTGCTGCTGTCTGGCGCTTCGGTGCTGCCCGCAGGCGCATCGCCTCCGACTGGATTAGTGTTGCCAGATTGTGACTGATCTTGCGGTTGTACCACTGCTGGTGCATCCGCTGCGCGGTTTTGGAAGCGATAGAACGCGTAGCCGAGCAGGCTCAGAATGACGAGCAGTACGACGAAATAGAACGCCGGCTTGGGTTGTTGACTCATGGTGTGAACTCCGTAAATGAAAGATCTATATGTCGCCTGGATGCGATTTAGTTCGTTTGCGCGGGCCCAAGTTGTTTTTCGGCTGGCGCGGATTGCGAGGTTTCCGGCGTGCGAATACCCATTTCCACTTCCATGCGCTTGAGCGCGTCTTCCGCCATTTGCCCTTCCATACGTTCTTCGGCTTCGATGCTGGCAATGCCTTCTTGACTCATATCGGCACTGACACGCACCGCAGCGCGATTGCGGTCAATTTTCTTTTGCATCACGTCTTCCAGCTGACCAAAGTCGGTGGTGACATTAAAATTGAATTGCTCTGCTAGCTTTGCGACTTCGGCTTCGGCCTCACTCATTTTTAGATCGGCTTCTTGCTTGTCGATGCGGTTGCGTACATCGCCCAGCTTTTTCATAGCGTTCTGAATTTTCTTCAGATTATTTTCGTAGCTACCCTCGTGCATCGCCAATTGCTCTTGGTTTTGCTTAGACTCGGCGTGCGCTTTTTCTAGCTCCAAGGCGAATTTCGCTGCGGTTTCACGATCACCGGCTTTCAAATAAGCCTTGGTTTGTGCTTCTAACTTGGCGACATGCGCTTCGTTGGTCTTAACTTGACGCGTCACTTTTTCCACCAGCGCCCGATACATTTCCAGACCAGTGCGGCCTTCTTTGAGCTGTTCTACCGAACGGTCATATTCGTAGCGCATCTGCGCGACCGGATCGGCTTCAAAGAATACGTTGGCAAGTTTATTTAGTTGCGCGCGAAATGCGGCCCACATTTTCCCAAAAATCATTGTTGTCGCTCCGTATATTGACTAATTGCCAAGCGTGATTATGCCGAAACTGTAACGATTGCGCAGGGTAGTTGGTCATGTGCGAAAACTTTGAGCCAGTGGGTGGCGTAGAAGGCCGCGAAGCGCATACTTATGCAATTTCGCGTCCGTGCTACACTGATCCTGTGTGATTTGGAGATCGAAAATGGCAAATTTAACTCTGAGTTTAGATGGCTCGCTTTTGCAGCAGGCGCGCGAGGCGGCTTTGCGTGATCAAACCTCGGTCAACGCCTTAGTGCGCGATTACTTAAACCGCTATGTCGATGCGAAACGCCGTCGATTTGAAGCACTTGATATTCTGGATGCAATTGCTGCGCGCACGAACTCACAAAGTGAATCGAAATACTCGCGCGACGAATTGCACGAACGTCAGGGAAACTCTGTTTAGCTACCATGCGGGTATTTATTGACACCAATTTGTGGGTATATCGGTTGGATCAACGTGAACCAGCCAAGTCACGCAAAATCAACGCTTGGTTGCGCGAAGTTGCTAACGAACATCACATTGTCGTCAGCACACAAGTCTTGATTGAATTTCGCGCGGTCCTCACACGCAAGTTAAAGCCACCGATCCCGCATAAGGACACGCGGCTGGCCTTGCAGGCACTTGCGTCTTTTGAGGTCATGACGACCGATGCGCAATTTGTGCTTGATGCGCATGAGCTCGCAGAGCTTGAGCAAATCTCTTGGTTTGATGCGCTTATCGTTGAAGCCGCTATCCGCAGCCGTTGTGAACTGTTGTTTAGTGAGGATTTTGGCCATGGGCGCAAATTTGGCCGTTTAACGGTGTGTAATCCGTTTGAAACGAACTAAAAACCCCACTCATGTCTAATATTCCCGTTGCCCCAACGGCATTCGCTTGCGATCATCGGCGGCTCGTTTTCGTTTGTAGAATTAACTCATGAGTCTGATCGCACATAAATTTGGCGGCTCAAGCCTTGCCAACGCCGAACGCATTGCCGCAGTGGTCGAGCTAATGGCAGGGCGTGATGATGCCGCTCAAGTTATCGTCGTCTCGGCTATGCAGGGTGTGACGAACGCGTTGATTGCATTGGCGGAAACAGCAGCCTCGGGTGGCGATGTTGACATTGGCCTGTATGCGCTCAAGCAGCAGCATGACAGCGCGGCGGTGGCGCTGTTGGGCGCGCAAGCGCACCTTGCGCAAAGCGAATTTGCTGCGAAGTTCACCGAACTTGCCGAGCTATTAAAGGCTTTAAAGCTGCTAGGCGATGCGCCCAAAGGCGCGCTGGAGTTTATCTCTGGCTTAGGCGAGGTGTTTTCGGCGCACTTGGTGACTCTAAGTTTTCAGGCAAAAGGCTATCAGGCGCACTGCATAGATGCGCGTGAAATATTGCGGGTGGAACACACCGAATTGGGCTGCCAAGTACTTTGGCCGGAATCCGAAGCGCGCCTTGCCGCGTATTTGCGCGAACAATTTGCCGATGCTACGCCCAAGCGCTTTGTCGCGACCGGCTTCGTCGCGCGCGATCAATCCGGGCGAATTACCACGCTGGGGCGCAACGGCAGTGACTATTCCGGCTCAATTTTCGCCGCCTTGTTTGACGCGGCGGAGCTGCATATCTGGACCGATGTCGACGGCGTGCTAAGCGCTGACCCAAGGCAAGTGCCCGAGGCGCAGGTGCTGTCGCATATGAGCTATCAAGAAGCCTTTGAGTTAGCATATTTCGGTGCCAAGGTAATACATCCGCAAACCATGGCACCTGCTACACGCAAGAATTTGCCGGTTTTTATCCGCAATACGTTTAATCCGACGCATCCAGGCACGCGTATTGATGCCAATCTGTCGCGCCAACCACCGATCAAAGGCATTACGACCATTGGTGCGCAAGCGATGGTGACTATTGAAGGCGCCGGCATGATCGGCGTGCCAGGCACCGCCGAGCGCGTGTTTAGCGCGCTGAAAACCGCTGGCGTTTCGGTGGTGATGATCAGCCAAGGCAGTTCTGAGCACTCGATTTGCTGCGTAGTCCAACAAGCCGTCGCGGAAAAAGCGCAGTTGTTGCTGAGTGATGCATTTGCGCGTGAGCTCAGCGCCGGCGCGATCCAAAGCGTTTCCGCCGAACCGGGCATCGCGGTTTTGGCGGTAGTTGGCGATGGCATGGCCGGTGTTCCCGGCGTTGCCGCACGATTGTTTGCCGCACTTGGGCGCGCGCGCATCAATGTGCGCGCGATTGCGCAAGGCAGCTCGGAGCGCAATATTTCAGTCGCGATTCGTGAAGTCGATGCTACCCGTGCGCTGCGTGCGGTACACGCGGGTTTTTATTTGTCCGCGCAAACACTGAGTGTGGGTTTGATCGGCCCAGGTCAAGTCGGCCAAGCGTTACTGAAGCAGATGTTTGCCGCTAGCCCCCGGCTGCGCGCAAGCACAAATTTAGATTTGCGCATTCGCGCGATCGCTGGCAGCCGAAAAATGGCGTATTCCGACCTGGGCTTTGCCTCCGATAGCGATGCACTCAGCGCCTATCAGCAAAGCGATACTGCGCTCGAACTAGACAAATTTGCCGATGCGGTATTGGCCGAACATTTGCCGCACGCGCTGATTGTGGATTGCTCTGCTTCCGATGCGGTCGCGCAACATTATGCTGGCTGGCTGGCACGCGGTATTCACGTGGTTACCCCGAATAAAAACGCCGGAGCCGGTGACCAGCAACGCTTTGATTTGATTTGCGCGAATAGTGCTACGGCGAAATTTCGCTACGAAGCCACTGTCGGTGCGGGCTTGCCGGTGATTTCTACCTTGCGGGATTTGCTCGATACCGGCGATCAAATTGAATCGATCGAGGGTATGTTTTCCGGCACGCTGGCGTATTTGTTTAATCGCTTCGATGGCAGCTTGGCATTTTCTGCACTCGTCAACGAGGCGAAAAAGTTGGGCTATACCGAGCCAGATCCACGGGATGATTTATCCGGCAAAGACGTCGCGCGCAAGCTGGTGATTTTGGCGCGCGAGATGGGTTTAAAAGTGTCGCTGGACGATGTTGAAGTGGAATCACTGGTGCCCGCAGTGCTGGCAGGTGCGTCGGTGGAGGAATTTATGCGCCGCCTGCCGGAATTTGATGCACCAATGCAGGCCAAGCTCGATGCCGCGCGCGCGAATCAATCGGTGCTGCGCTTTGTCGCCAAGTTGGTGCCGCCTGCAGCGGACTCGAATGGTCGCGCCAAATTAACGGTTTCCCTGCAAAGCTTGCCGAACACGCATGCTTTTGCGCACGTGGCGCTGACCGACAATATCGTGCAGTTCCAAACCGCGCGCTATTGCGCCAACCCGCTGATCGTGCGTGGCCCAGGTGCTGGCCCAGAGGTGACGGCCGCTGGTGTTTTTGCCGACGTGCTGCGGATTGCTAGTGCGCTCGGGGCGAAGTTGTAATGCAATGCCGGGCACAAGGCGCGGCGTGCTGCATAGCGCCATCAATCTCAAGCGCAATTCCGGGAATGCCGGATGGCAAACCGGCTGGTGTGCCTTGTGTGCAGCTAGATGCGCAGCTGGGCTGCCTGCTTTTCGGCAAGCCCGAACGCCCGGCGGTTTGCCTGTCCTTGCGGCCAGAAGTGTCGATGTGCGGCAGTACGGCGTTGCAAGCGCATCAGTATTTGAGCGAGCTTGAGCACGCGACGCAGCCAGCAGCACGAATCCGAATGGTTTTTTGTTGATTAGTTTTGCCAAGGCAAAACTAATGTTGCGTAGCCGCAAAAACGCAAATTACTGCTGTGCATAAGCCTTACACTCCTGTTCATGGGTAGTTTCTAGCCCATGGCAATTGCTGGCGAGCTACACATGCTGTGATTTTGCAAAATTGTTGCAGTTTGCTAAATTTTTTACGAAATTTTCCGGGCGTTCACCTGATGGCTAAAACTCGCATCGTCAAGAAATATCCGAACCGGCGTTTATACGACACCGTGATTTCCAGCTATGTCACCGTCGAAGATATCCGCCAACTGGTCACCGACGGTGAAGATTTTGAGGTGCAAGACGCCAAGACTGGTGCTGATTTGACCCGTCAAGTGCTTTTGCAAATCATTTCTGAGTGCGAGGAAAAAGGTCAGCCGATGCTGTCTACCCGTTTGCTGTCGCAGCTGATTCGTTTTTATGGCGATCAACTGCAAGGCTTCATGGCCAGCTATTTGGAACGCAGCTTGCAAACGTTTTTAGATCAACAGCAGCAATTCCGCTCACAATTAAATACGGTGCTTGGGCAATCGCCATTGAGCGTTTTTCAAACGATGACGGAACGCAATTTAGAACTATTCAAACAGTTTCAATCGGGTGTAATTGGCGCTGCGATTCCGCCCGGATTTGCGGTGCCGAGCAGCCCCGCCAACCCTAATCGCCCCGCCACTGGGCCCAACGCTGCGCCGAATAGCGCGGGCCCGCAAGGGTCGGCCGCCCGCCCGATTCCAAGTAGCCGCAAACTGTGATCGGACGTATCCGCGGAATTTTGCTGCAAAAGCAGCCGCCGCATTTGTTGGTGGATGTGCAAGGCGTGGCTTACGAAGTCGATGCGCCGATGTCTACGTTTTATGATTTGCCTGAAGTCGGCAAAGAAGTGGTGCTGCACACGCATTTGGCAATTAAAGAAGATGCGCATTCACTGTATGGTTTTGGCACCGAATCCGACCGCGCATTATTTCGCACGCTGCTAAAAATAACGGGTGTCGGCGCCAAACTAGCGCTCGCGGTGCTTTCCGGGGCCAGCGTGGCGGAATTTACCCGGCTTATTCAAACCGCCGACGTGGTTTCCTTGACGCGTATTCCCGGGGTTGGGAAAAAGACCGCAGAACGTATGATTGTCGAGTTGAAGGACAAGCTTGGCAGCTTTAGCGGTGCTGGCGTCGTCGCCCTGCGTACGGGCACCGCAGTTGCTGCGGATCCGCTGACCGAAGCCACAGTTGCACTAGCGTCGCTGGGCTACAAGCCGATCGAAGTGCAGGCGCTATTGAAGAAAGTCGATGCCACTGGTTTAAGCGCCGAAGAATTGATTCGACGCGCGCTGCAGGCGGCGCTGCGGCATTGATCCTTTGGCCCCGGCAAAACTAACTCTCTATTTTCCGGTGCTAACATGCGTGTGCGCCCTTTTTATCAAGTGAATTATGTTCAAAAATCCTGATCTCACGCGACGTCCAATCGCAATTGATCTTTTTGCAGGGGCTGGCGGCTTGTCGTTAGCGTTCGAACAAGCAGGCTTTGATATCGCGGCTGCAGTGGAAATTGACCCAATTCATTGCGCTGTTCACCATTACAATTTCCCGGACACAACGACACTTTGTGCGAGCGTGACCGATCTCACGGGCGACGAAATTCGACTCAGTGCAGGCATTGGGAATCGTCAGGTCGACGTAGTTTGTGGCGGCGCACCGTGCCAGGGGTTTTCGCTGATTGGAAAGCGCGCATTAGATGATCCGCGTAATGAGTTGATTTTTCATTTTGTTCGACTCATTAGGGAACTTAAGCCAAGCTATTTCGTGTTTGAAAATGTGAAAGGCCTGACGATCGGGAAACATAAAAAATTTCTTGATGAAGTCGTTACCGAGATGACTAACGCGGGCTACCAAGTTGCGATGCCCTGGAAAGTATTGAATGCAGCAGACTTTGGTGTGCCGCAAAGTCGACAACGATTATTTCTAATAGGTGCCCGCAAGGGGTTGCCAATACCGGAATACCCAAAACCTTCGGAACGCACAACAGTAAGCGAT
>JAYVAQ010000056.1:0-3616 GCA_043750875.1 Rhodanobacteraceae bacterium | reverse complement strand
AGAATCCTTGCGCTCGCGCAGCTGTCGCACACTCCAGCGCTCTAGGCTACACATTTGGCTATAAAAGTCGCGCTGCAGTGCGTCTTTCAGATAGATCAGCTCCAGAAAATGGCTCCAGGCCAATTGTCTAGACAGTGTCGAGACAATCTCTGCTTGGGGGAAAGCCTCGGCAAAGCGCAGCATATGGCGCAGATTTTTGCTAGAAAAGCCACGCCCGTAATCGGTTTCCAATTGTTTAGCCAGTGCTGCGACGATCTGCTCACCATAAGCGGCACGTTCGCCTAGCAATATTTGACTTTGGATGCGCTGGCCAATCTGCCAATAAAGCAAGGTCAGTGCGCTGTTAACGCTGATGGCAAGCTGCTGGCGGCCTTGCTCAATCAGCTCACGAACATCGCTCAGTAGCTGCGGTTCGACTAGCACTGCGGACCCGGTAAGTAACGCTGCCGACTTCATTCTGCAATTGCCGTATCGTTGAAGTGATGCGCCAGCGCCGCTGCCAGCTCGCTCTTGAGCTGGTTTTCGGTTTCTTCAATTTCGCCCAATAGCTTTTTGTATTTTTCTAGCAGCACATCCGGGTCGTGAGTTTCATCCTCCGGCGTGTTGGGATTTTTGATATCTAGATTGAAGATCGGCCAATAGATGCGATCCCCGGCTGCCTGTGCGTCGCGCGCTTGTAGCCGCAGCGGCTCGGCTTTAATACGTAGTTCGGCGATCTGGGCGTCGATCTTCTCGCGATGGGCGGCGTCAATGGTGCCGACCAAACTCTTACGTAATTCGCTGGCCCCAGCTTCTAACGCTGCGGCCTGATTGTTCAGATCCTCGGCACGCTGCCAATGCGGCTTCGCATCCGCTTCTGCTTTTTCGCGCTTGGCCTTGAAATCCACCCTCCAGGCAAATTCATTTTCCACCCGCTCGGCAAAGTCATTCGCTTCAGTCCCCCACCAACCGCGCACAGGTTCAAATTCTTCCAGGCGAATCGGTTTGGTTTTGGAATAGCTTTTGTAGCCTGCCGGATACGGGTGTTCGTAAAACCAAATGGTGTCGGTGTGGAAATGCTCGTTGCCATCTTCCTCAACGGAAGCACCCTTCGTGAAGAACAGCAGGTTGGTTTTGATGGTGGTGTAGGGCGCAAACACGCCCTTGGGCAGGCGAATAATGGTGTGCAGCTTGCAGTCGCGCAGCAGTAGTTTTTTCAGCGTGCCCTTAATGCCATCGCCAAACAAAAAGCCATCAGGCAGCACCACGGCGGCGCGGCCGTTTTCTTTCAGCAGCTTTTTGATAATCAGCGCCATGAACATATCGGCGGTTTCACGCGTGCGTAAGTCCGCCGGGTAGCCACCGCCGACCGTGTCTTCTTCATAGCCGCCGAACGGCGGGTTGGTGATCAGGCAATCGACCTTGTCGTTCGCGCTCCATTCGTTCCAGCCGATTCCTAGGGTGTTGCGGTGCTCAATCTGGCTTGGCACATCGATGCCATGCAGCAACATATTGGTGGTGCACAGCAAGTGCGGCAGTTGCTTTTTTTCGATACCGTGGATCAGTGCTTCGATGGCGCGTTGATCGGAGGCTGAGGATTGGTTTGAGCGTTGATTGCGAAAGTGATCGATAGCAGCGGTCAAGAAACCGCCCGTGCCGCAGGCTGGATCCAGCACGGTTTCGCGCTTGTCCAAGCGTGGGTTGATGCGCTCGACCATGAATGCCGTGATTGCGCGCGGGGTATAAAACTCGCCCGCGTTGCCCGCCCCGCGAAGATCATTGAGCATTTGCTCATAGACATCGCCTAAGCTGGCGCGGACTTTGAAGTCATGGAAGTTGATCGCGTCTTCCAGCTTTTCGATCACGGCCAGCATTTGCGGGCCGGATTTCATGTAATTGTTAGCGTCTTCAAAGACGCTTTTGATCACCTTGTGCTGCAGGGTCACGTTTGCGTCGATTTGTTCTTTTAGCGCTGGGAACAGCTCGTTATTAACAAATGCGATCAAGTCGCTGCCCGCGATTTGGGGTTTCTTTTTGCCATCGGCATCCACGATATAGGCGGCCCAATTGCGCCAGCGAAAACGCTCTGGCAACGGCGAAAGGTATTTATCGTTGTCGTCTTCCCATTCTTCCTCACGCTGATCAAAAACCTTGAGGAACAACATCCAAGTGAGCTGGCCTAAACGCTGCGCATCGCCATCGACACCGTCGTCCTTGCGCATAATGTCTTGAATGGACTTGATGGTGCTGCTGAGATTCATCTTTTTGGTTCTCTAATTCGTTGCTTGACCGTGCTCAAGCCTGCATTTGGATGGGGAAGTCGTAAAGCGCTTGCTCAAGCTCGTGTACGGCGTTGGTGTATTGCGCAACGCTGCCGAAAATGCTGCGTCGAATGTGGGTTTTGCTGCCAAATTGATCAAACGGCGGCAATTCCAGCACCTTGGCGTCTTCAATGTTTTGCACACCATGGTCGGCGAACTTCTCAAGCAGAGCTTCTAGCACAGCGCGGGCTTGCGCGCCGTACTTACCAAACACATTGCGTTTCTTGACGTTATTGGCGCGCTCCCGCCGGGTGAGTGGCTTTTGGTCGAAGGCGACGTGCGCGACTAGATCAAAAACGTCCAGCTCACTGCCGTTTGCAACTGCTTGCTGCAGGATGTCCAACGGTACGCCATGTTCTGCCAGCTCTTCTAGCACGGCCTCTTTGCGCTCGGCACTATTCCAGCGGCGCAGGAAATCCGTCAGTGTGCTGAACTCCGCTTGCAGTGCCTTCTTGATGTCATCTTTGAGCAAAACGCGATAATCCTCGGTGATCAGTTTGCCGTCGGCACCGAGATATTGCGAACGCTCAACGGCGACACGCACGTTGACATCGTCGATAACGTATTTGGTACGACGTTCGCCGCCACCTGTGTCGTCACCACCCGTTGTACCGCCGCCGGTGTCATCACCCGTGCCATACGGGGGCGGCGTGGGTTCGCTCACACCCGGTGGGTTTGTGACTTCGGGCGGTACCACGGGTTCATCCGGTTTTGGTTCGTAGATCACCACTGGCTCGCCGTCGAAATCTGGGTCAGAGAACAGGCGCGTCGCGCCTTTGAAATCCATAATGGTGAAGTACAGCTTCTGGTAGTCCTCACGCAGGCGCGTGCCACGGCCAATGATTTGCTTAAACTCGGTCATCGAGTTAATGGTCTGATCCAACACGATCAGCTTGCAGGTCTTGGCATCGACGCCGGTGGTCAGCAGTTTAGAGGTGGTAGCGATGACCGGATAAGGCTCGTCGTTATCGATGAAGTAAGAGAGCTGCGCCTTGCCTTCGGCGTCATCACCGGTAATGCGCATCACATAGCGGCGATTCTTGGCGGCGGCCGGAATCAGCTTGACCAACTCTTGCCGCATACGTTCGGCGTGGTCTTGGTCGTCGCAAAAAACAATGGTTTTAGACATCGGGCCGATGACCTTGAGATACTCCCACACCTTGCTGGCGACCAGCTTGGTACGTTTTTCCAGTACTAGAGAGCGGTCGAAATCCTTGGTGTTGTAATGGCGCTGCTCAACCACTTGGCCAAGCTTGTCAACCTTGCCTTTTTCGGGCGTGTAACCGACGGCATCAACGTCTGTCGCAATACGAATG
>JAYVAQ010000055.1:0-2831 GCA_043750875.1 Rhodanobacteraceae bacterium | reverse complement strand
GACATTTAAGGAGTGAAGTATGAAGCTTGCACACGCCGCTGATTTTGGACGCGTGGCAGTGGTTATGGGCGGCACCAGTCGGGAACGACAGGTGAGTTTGTGGAGCGGTGCCGCGGTGCTTGAGGCGCTGCAAAGTTTGGGGATCAACGCGTTTGCGGTTGATGGCATTCCCGCGCTGCTGAGCGCGGTTCAGGCAGGGCAGCTAGATCGCGTTTTCATTATTTTGCATGGCCCAGGCGGTGAAGATGGCACGCTTCAAGGTGCGCTCGAAGCGATGCAGGTGCCCTACACCGGCTCCGGTGTGCTGGCCTCGGCACTGGGCATGGACAAAATTCGCAGCAAGCAAATCTGGCAGCAATTGGGCTTATCGACGGCAGAATTTTATATTGTGACGCCCGCCGATACCGCGCAAAGCCTGGAGCAGAATTTTGGCTTGCCGATGGTGATTAAGCCTAGCCAAGAAGGCTCGACATTTGGCATCACGCTGGCGCGCACCTTTGCGCAATTGCAAGAAGGCCTAAAAATCGCACGCGACATCTGTGGCGAGATTTTGGTTGAGCGACTGATTGAAGGCGACGAGTACACCGTCGCCGTATTAGACAGTGGTGACGGCTACGGCGCGCGTGCGCTGCCGGTTATACACATCGTACCTAAGCAAACTTTCTATGACTTTGACGCCAAATACCTATCTGACGCAACGGAATACTTGATCCCATCCGGGCTAAGTTTGGCCGCAGAAGCAGCGATGCAAACTTTGGCCTTACGCGCGTTTCATGCGCTTGGGGCAAGCGGCTGGGCACGTATTGATGTGATGACGGATTCGCGCAGCGGCACACAGTATTTGCTGGAAGCCAATACTGCGCCCGGCATGACCAGCCACAGTTTGGTGCCGAAAGCTGCAGCAAGCGTGCAGATTCCATTCCCCGAGCTTTGCCGTCAAATTTTGTTATCTAGCTTTGCTGCAGGCGGTGCGACATGCGACAAAAGCTAAGTCGGCTTTGGTTTTCCCTGCTCTGCCTAACGGCCGTCGCAGTCATTGGCTTGACAGCTTTCGGCATTTGGCGCTCTGGCCAAAACCAGAATTTGTTTGCGCTCAAAACCTTGCAAATTCAAAGCCGCTTCGAGCGCTTGAGCGCCGAGCAAATTCGTGCCGCGATTAAATCCGAGGTTACTGCCGGATTCTTTGGCGTGGATCTATCCGCGACGCGGGCGCAGCTGAAAGCGTTGCCTTGGGTAGCGCAGGTTGAAGTACGCAAGCGCTGGCCGGATACCATATTGATCCGTTTGATTGAGCGTAACGCCACCGCACGCTGGGGCGCGAACGAACTATTGGATGCTAATGGCGATGTGTTTCGCGTCGAAGGCGCGGGTGCAATGCACGGGTTGGTGCACTTGAGCGGGCCAGATAGCCGCCGGTTGGATTTGGTGAAGTTCTACCACACAAGTGAACCGGTGTTGCGCAATTTGAGCCTGCATTTGACCAAAGCGCGATTCAGTAAGCGCGGCGCATTGACGGTAAAATTAAGCGATGGCAGCAAAATAATTCTAGGTCGTGAACTGCAGGAAGCGCGGTGGCAGCGCTTTGTTGAAAACCTTCCCACGCTCAGAGCCAAAAACCAAGGACAACGTTTGCTTGAAATAGATCTACGTTATACCAACGGCCTCGCCGCACGTTTTGCGCCTGCGGGCACTGGCGATGAAACGGGCTCGCCCAAGCCTAGCCAAGCGCCACCTCAAGCGCCACAGCCTGCAGCTAAACCTGATGTGCGAGCGCCACGCGGGCCTGCTTTGCTAGCGAACTATGGCTCGGCAAACTATGACTCGGCACCCGCGCGTCTTGCGGTGAGTGCCGGGGCGGTGAATGCCGGGGCGCAAACTATCGGAGCGGCACAATGAGAACTTTAATGGGCGGGGGCCGTGAGCGCCAGCTTGTAGTTGGCTTGGATGTCGGCACCTCGAAAGTCAGCGTCATCGTCGGCGAGTTGACACCGGGCGAGCCGATCGAGGTGATTGGCGTCGGCACGCAAGCGTCGCGCGGCATTAAGCGCGGTGTAGTTGTCGATATTGAGTCCACCGTGCAGGCAATTCAGCGTGCCATTAGCGAGGCGGAATTGATGTCGGGCTGCGAAATTCGCTCGGCTTATGCGGGCATTGGCGGCAATCACATCCGCAGCTTGAATTCCTCCGGCGTCGTCGCGGTGAAAGAACGCGAGATCCAACCTTCGGATGTGGATCGCGTGCTGGATGCGGCTAAAGCTCTGCCTATCCCTGCAGATCAAAAAATCATCCACGTGCTTGCGCAAGAATATTTGATCGATGACCAAGACGGCATTCGCATGCCGGTCGGTATGTCTGGCACACGCTTGGAAGCAAAAGTACATATCGTTACCGCAGCCAATAGCGCGGTGCAGAACATGACTAAGTGTGTGCAGCGCTGCGGTTTGCAGGTAGATAATCTAATTTTGCAGCCGCTGGCATCTAGCGTTTCAGTGTTGACCGAAGACGAAAAAGATCTTGGGGTGATGTTGGTCGATTTAGGCGCCGGCACCACCAATATCGCGATTTGGCGCGGCGGCGCACTGCACCATAGCTCGGTGATTCCACTGGGTGGCGATCAAGTCACCGGCGATATTGCGCAGGCGCTGCGCACCACCACCACCAGTGCGGAGGAGTTGAAAATAAAATACGCCTGCGCGCTGGCAAAATTGGCCGCGCCAGAAGAAACCATACAAGTGCCCGGCGTCGGCGAGCGCGAATCCAGAAGGCTTTCACGCCAGCTATTGGCGAGCGTGGTGGACCATGCTCAGCTTGGGCACGGTTGTCGACGACAC
>JAYVAQ010000054.1:0-6825 GCA_043750875.1 Rhodanobacteraceae bacterium | reverse complement strand
GATCCAACGTACGCCCGCCCCAGTGCATACGCGAAACCGTACCGGGCCAATAGCTTTTCCATGCGGGCCGCTACGGTGGTTCGGCAGACGCGAATGATCTTCTGGATCAATGCAATCCATCAGAATCGCGGTGCTGAGTGTTTGATCTGGGCTTAAACCAAAAAGTTGGCAAAAGCCGTCGGAAACTTGATATGCGTCATTCTTAATATCGTGTTCAAAAAAATGTACGCTGCCGATTTGCATCGCCACACTTAGGCGTTCCAGCGATGACCGCAAACTTTGCTCAACCGCACGCAGCTCGGTTTGGTCGCGCACAATGGAAATCACGCTTTCCAAATCACCTTGCGCATTTTTGATGTAGCGTGTTCCAGACTCAAGGTGGGCGAGTCGTCCATCCGGGCGTCGGTAGCGATATCTCTGCAATTTCGCTTCGCCAGTATCAAAGGAACTTTGCGCAATTTGCAGCACCGAATCTCGGTCTTCATGGTGCACGCGCTTGACAAAATGCTCAAACTTTTCAGGGTGCCCGGTAGCTGGCAAACCAAGTGACTCACGATAACGCTCGGAAACCCCAAACCAGCCAGCATCCCGCGACCATTCTGCGACCCCAATTTCTCCGATTTGAAGTGCCAATTCAAGCCGATTCATCGCCTGCTCAAGCTGCTGTTGCGTATTGGTAGTTGCCTGCGCTGTCGATATTTCGCTTCGATGCCGCAATTCGTTATCACTACGATGCTCGTTGGTGACATCGCGCGCGCTAACCAAAATTCGTCTTAGTGTGCCATCCGCATTGAAATCATAGTTGTCATGAACTTTGAGGTAGCGAAATTCCGCTTCAGTTTGCTGCACTCGTACAATAATCGGCGGCGCGTCTCCGCCCAGTTTTCGCGCTAATTCGACGCGATCAGCGGCCAGTGCTTGATCTGGCGTACGAACCTGGCCTAACCAACCGTAGTGGCCAAAATAGCGCGCATCGTTCGCACCCAGTCCAAACAATTCTCCGTATCCGGGCGATTGCCAAACTAGTCCTTCGACAAAATCAAACTCGAATGCTTCCACACCGGAAAGCGCCAATGCATTTACCGCGCCTTCGCCCATTCGGCGGTTCTCACCTTCCAAAACCTTGCTTTCGGTAATGTCGCGATACAAACAAAACATGCCTGAAACGCCGCTGTCAATGCTGTAGGCATAAATGTTGCCCTCCAACCAAAGCTCAGCGCTGTTCTTGCAGACCATTAAAATCTCAAATGGATGCCTACGCGCGGCCCAATCGAATAGCGTCGGACTTTGCGCCCGCAAACGCTGCGCGCACTCTGGTGTGGTGAAAGCAAACGTTGAGCGCCCCAAACACTCGCTTGCGGAATAGCCGGAACGTTCCAGCAACGCCGGCGAGACCGCACTAATAAACCCGCGCTCATCAAGTTCAACGATCAAATCGTTGCGCGCGCGCAACAGCGCACGATAGCGTGCCGCATCAGATTCAAGCCCAGACACTTTTGCCTCTAACTCAAGCAGTCTGCGACGTATTGCAAATTCTTCCATGGACAAACTCAAATCTGGGGGCAAAAATCGGGACGACCTCAATCGGATTACTCAAACTAAAGACTCGGATTTACTTATCCGTCGCCCACATTCAGCGGCGTTCGTTACACTGTTCAGCTCGCGAGACGAATCCACGCTAACTTAAACCAATATGCAAACTGTCATTGATCATAACGCAGCTTATTCGCTATGCATCCTGTGGTTTGCCCTGTTGATAATTTTGTTTTTCGAAGCGCGCGGCAAACCTTCGTCAGGCTTGACGCTCATTTATGTGGCACAGCTTTCTATGCTTCACTTTCCCGGAGGCATGCTTTTACTAGTCCCTTGGTATGAATATTATCCAAGAGTTTGGACTTTTCTTGGCTTTCAATTGACATGTTTCGGTTTGATTGCGTTTGTCGCTGGCGTAGTGTTTGCGCGCTTGGTGTTGCCGATTCCAACTACAGATTCAAAGATAGCTAATCCACTCGCAGCAAAGCGCTTAGGTGCGCTACTCATTGGCACAGGCATTGCCTTCACGTTTTTGATCAGCCAGGTAAATTTTTTATTCCAGATACCGTCTGTTTCCGCCGTGCTTTCTGCAATTTGGCTGTTGGGCGCGCCTGGACTATGCATTTATATGCACGCATTCATATTAAATGGCGAAAGAATGCCTACGCACGTCTATTTAATTGCGCTTGGCTTTCCAGCGCTGTCAATTATTTTGCTTGGGTTTTTGGGTTTCGGCATAACGTATGTTATTTTCATTATATGCTTTGGTATATCGCAAAAATATTTTCCTAAATTGCTTATTGCCTTCGCGCCTGCCGTTGCGTATGTTGGAATATCCTTTTTTGTTAATTATTACGCACAACGAGGGGATATTCGTGAAGCTGTATGGGGCGAGAAATCACTATCTGTAAGAACCGATGCGGTATCGGTCATTTTTACCGATTTCCAATGGTTTGATCCAGGCGATTTTTTTCACTTGAAAGCACTCGACGACCGTCTTAATCAAAACTGGATTGTCGGTGCTGCTGCCGAAAGCCTTGAATTTGGCCATACTGAATTCTTAAACGGAGAGTCAATCGGGTTTGCTCTAGTCGCATGGGTACCTCGGGCGATATGGATTAACAAACCCTCAGTCGCAGGTAGCGGAGGTATTGTTGGTGGGCTTACAGGTCTCACTTTTGCCGAAGGCACGAGTGTTGGCGTAGGGCATATTCTTGAATTTTATGGCAATTTTGGTGATGTTTCGCTTTACATTGGCATGTTTTTGCTTGGTTTTATTATACGTGCGATCGATTTAAGGGCATCGGCATATCTTCAGAAAAATGATTTAATTATGTGGGTACGCTGGGTAATACCAGGAATCGCGTTAACGAATGTAGGTGGGCAGCTTTCTGAAACAGTTTCGGGTGTTGCCGCTTTTATAATTTTAGGCTATTTGCTTCAATTCGCGATAACGCGCCTGTCGCGTGGCTTCGATTAATCTGGTCAGTAGTGATGTTTAATTCAATCACTGCAGTTATTTTGACGCTCAATGAAGCGCCCAATATCGAGCGCGTGCTGGCAAAGCTTTGCGATATCCCAGAGGTGTATGTCATCGATAGCGGTAGTACAGATGACACCGCATTGATTTGCGCGCGCTTTTCAAACGTAAGGTTCATTACCAATATTTTCGTTAGTCACGAGGCGCAATGGCGTTATGCTGTTGCGCGCGTGCAAGCGGATGCGGTTGCTGCGAAGCAAAAGCCGAAGGAATGGGTGCTTACCCTAGATGCCGACTACGTGCTGAGCGAAAATTTGATCGAAGAAATCCGTGCGCTCAAGCCACCCGAAACAATTTCCGGCTACGCCTGCAAGTTTCAATTTTGGATTGATGCTGGCCCCGTGCCCGCGTCACTTTATCCGCCGCGTGTCGTGCTATTTCGCCCCACACAGGCGCATTACTACATGCGCGGCCATACGCAATTGCTCCAACTTAACGGCACGCTCGGCACGCTTAACGGCCTGATTTATCACGATGATCGCAAGTCCTGGGAACGTTTTTTGGCGAATCAGCGCAAGTACGCGGTTTTAGAGGCCGAACACTTGCGTCGTGCCACGTGGTCAGAACTGCGCATCCAAGATAAAGTCAGATTGACCGGGCTAATTGCGCCATGGTTGGTACCGGCAATGACCTATTTGCGCATTTGGCCCGCTGGCCGCCGGGCAATAAAATATTGCGCAATGCGCTTCACCTCGGAATTCGGCATTGCTAAAACAATTTGGCAGATGCGAATTGCTGAGCTATTCAAGTAGCGGGTTTTAGAAACATGACTTCTATAATAACTGGATCGTTAGATGCGCAATATCGTCATTGGGCTTAATGCATTTCATGCGGACTCTGCCGCCGCTTTGGTCATTGATGGCAATTTGGTCGTCGCCGCCGAAGAAGAGCGCTTCCGCCGTATCAAGCATTGGGCAGGTTTTCCTAGCGAAGCGATTAAATTTTGTTTGCAAGAGGCCGGCGTAACGCTTGAGATGGTCAACGCCATTGCGATCAATACCGATCCATCCGTCGCGCGCGGTCAGCGCTTGCTTTATGCGATTAAAAAGCGCCCAAGCCTGAGTCTAATTGTTGAAAAGCTAAAAGCGCGTCATGCCCGCATGGGCGCACTTGAGCACCTGCAAAAAGCGTTTCCAGAACAACGATTTATCGGCAAGTTTTTACCTGTGGAACACCATTTGGCGCACTTGGCCAGTGCTTTTGATTGCTCACCTTTTAGCCGTGCATTGGCCGTGTCCATTGACGGATTCGGCGATTTTGCTTCTGGTGCTTTTGGTGTGGGTGAGGGAACAGGCGCAAACGCTAAACTGAGCATTGATGGTCATGCTTATTTTCCGCATTCTTTAGGCATTTTTTATCAAGCAATGACCCAGTATTTGGGTTTTATGAATTATGGTGATGAATACAAAATAATGGGCTTGGCGCCGTACGGCAATCCAATTCTGGTTGATCAAGTGCGCAAACTGCTGGCGCATAAAGCCGACGGTAGTTACGAATTAAATCTAGATTATTTCAGGCACCACACGGACAGCCTGAACTATCAATGGGAAGACGGTGCACCGAAGTTTGATGCGCTTTACTCTGCCAAAATTGTCGAGCTTTTAGGCCCTGCGCGCGATCCAAAATTAGCGTTAACGCAATCGGATAAAGACCTTGCCGCTAGCGTGCAGTTTGTCTATGAGGAAAACTTGTTTGCGCTGCTCAATGCGCTGTATCAGAAATATCAAATCACCGATTTGGCGCTCGCCGGTGGCTGCGCGCAAAATTCGGTCGCGAATGGGAAAATCACTGCGAATACGCCATTCAAACGAATCTATGTTGCCGCTAGTGGCGCGGATGCAGGTGGCGCAATTGGCGCAGCATTGGTTGCGGCACGCTCTTTGGGGCAAGCACGAACGCAAGCGGTGTCGCACGCTTATTTGGGGCCGCAATTTAGCGATGAGCAATGCAAATCTGCCATTGACGCGTGTAGCGAGGAGATCGCGCGCGAATCGGTGAATGTGCGTTTTGTTTCCGATGAAGCCGAACTATGCCAGGCTGTTGTCGCGCGAATCCAGCTCGGCCACGTCATCGGCTGGTTTCAAGGCCGGATGGAGTGGGGCCCTAGGGCGTTAGGGAATCGCTCAATCCTTGCCGACCCGCGTCGCAGCGACATAAAGGACATTTTGAATTCCAAAATCAAACGCCGAGAATCGTTTCGCCCATTTGCGCCCAGTATCTTGCGCGAATACGTCAGTGACTGGTTTACCGACGATGTTGATGTGCCATTTATGGCGCAAGTGTTGCCGATACGTGCGGACAAGCGCACGCAAATTCCTGCAGTAACGCATGTTGATGGCAGCGGGCGTTTGCAAACCGTGCAGCAAGCCGACAATCCACGTTACTACAAGCTTATTGATTCGTTTCGACTGGCGACCGGCGTGCCGATTTTGTTAAATACCTCATTTAATGAAAACGAGCCCGTCGTTTGTCGCCCAGCAGAAGCGTTGGCGTGTTTTTTACGTACGAAAATGGACGTGCTGGTTCTTGGTAATTGGCTGCTCGAAAGAGCGCAATCGAGCGCGAGCTAGGCGAAGAAATTGGCAAGCGCGCATTCCGAGCCGCACGCACTGCGCATTTTGCATGTTGTGCCCACCTATCTGCCAGCGACCCGCTATGGCGGGCCTATTTTTTCAGTGCACGGTTTGGCGTCGGCACAGGCGGCACTGGGCGCAGAGGTTTCAGTGCTCACCACCAGCGTCGATGGCTCGCAAGATTCTGACGTTCCACATGGGCATGCGTGCATGCTTGATGGCGTCAAAGTTTGGTATTTCCGATCTCGCTGGCTTAGGCGGCTGTATTTTTCTTGGGGCATGCGGCGGTGGCTGAAGGCAAATATCGCCGCATTCGATGTCGTGCATTTACATTCGGTGTTTCTTTTTCCGACAAATATGGCGGCGCGATTGTGTATTGCGGCGGGTGTTCCGTATCTCATTGCCCCCAGAGGCATGCTGGTGCCAGAGCTCATCAGCGGCCAGCGCTCGCTCATCAAAGCTTTGTGGATTCGACTTTTTGAGCGCAAAACACTGGCGATGGCGGCAAGTTTTCACGCCACCTCCGAGTTAGAACTAGACGATGCGCGCCGCCTCGGCGTGCCCGTACAGAATCCTTGTGTAATCGAAAACGGCGTAGCTTTGCCAAATCGGCGTGATTGGCCCGAGCCGATGCAGAGTCCTTATGTTTTATATCTAGGCCGGTTGTCTTGGAAGAAAAATTTAGATCTGTTGATTGAGGCCTGCAGCGCGCTGCCAAATGTGCACTTGGTGCTGGCGGGTGCCGCCGATAACGATGCGATTCTGAGTAATTTGCAAACGCTGGTCAGTCGATTCGGCTCGCAAAACCGCGTTAGCTTTTTAGGCGAACTCAAAGGCGATGACAAATGGGCATGGATTCAACACGCCCGCATCGTCGCACTGGTGTCAAAGAATGAAAATTTTGGCAACGCAGCTGCCGAAGCGTTGTGTTTTGGTACGCCAGTGGTGTTGAGCAAAGGCGTGGGCTTAGCGCCCGCAACGGCTGCAGCAGGCGCGGGCTGGATCTGTGATGCGGACGTGGGCAGCATCCAAGCCGCGGTCGCTGCCGCTTTTAGCAACCCGCAGGAGGCTAAATTGCGTGGCGAACGCGGGCAGGTGTGGGCACAAAGTGCTTTGGGGTGGCAAGCCGGCGCCGTGAAAACAATGGCTGTGTACCAATCTTTTGCGAAGCCAAGACGG
>JAYVAQ010000053.1:0-3045 GCA_043750875.1 Rhodanobacteraceae bacterium | reverse complement strand
TTGTGCTCGCCGTAGGGCTCGCAGCTTGCATCGTTGCATTCACCTTCACGACCTGGACGGAAACGGGTGGCGCCTAGCGAGTAGAAAGACGAATTTCCGCGGTTATAAATGCAGTGCGCGGCAGTCAGTACGATGTTGTGCGCAATCAAAGTACCCGAGCAGCCGGAGTTTTCGCTGCCGCCCATCTGGCCCATGGCGCGGTATGGGAAATCGGTGTTATCAAAACGGCGCGTACGGGTGTCGACGCCATTGCTCCAACCCTTGGCTTGCGGCAATTGTTCGCTGATTTTTTGCACCTCGTTGTTGAAACGTGGATCACCCATATTCGAGCCGGTCATCTCCGCATAGCGATGCATCTGATGCGCGAATTCGCGTGGCATCTCGACGCGATATTCAAAGCCGGTATCCATATTTACAGCGATCCAGCTCTGGCTGGTTTTACGATCGCTCGTTGCGGCTTTGGCATCGCTCTTTGAGTCGAAACTGATCGCGTTTGCATTGAAGTCAGGATTGTCGTTGCTATCGATACTGGCAACACCATTCCATTTCCACACTTGGGCGCTAAGGCCCGCTTTTTTCGCCTCAGACCCAAGCCCTTGCGCCACATCGACCAGTAAATCGCGGCCAAATTGTGGCGTTGCCGATGCCGTTGCGCTGGTTTCAGCGTGGGCGTAAGCACCTACGATGCCGCTGAAACACAAGGCTAATGCGGCTTTGAATAAACTACGTTTCATTTGCTTTTCCTAATTAAATTGAAGTGCCAAATTGGCGGTATGGGTGAAGCGTTGACACAACTTGCTGCTGCGTCTGACTCACACATACGCGGGCGCTGAATCTCGGAGATCAAATAAAGTTAGGGTGTCAAAAATGCCGACTTGAGCCGTTACAAAGGCCTGTAGTCGCGGCAGCTCAACCAGCGGCTCGCCTTAAAAGGAATCTAGCTAGCATGCAAACTTATCCAGATCGCCCGACATTGGGCGCGATGCTGTTGCAACATGTAATCGTTTTTCTGATCTGTGTTGTGTTTCCAGGATTGGTAACCGGGCTTGCTCCTGCCACTTGGGTCAGCTTTGATCGCATTGGTGCAACCGTGGCGGCTACAACCCGAACGTGCCTATATTTTTTAGTGCCATACAAGATCCAGCATATTGAGCAGGTCAGCTCAGTGTCCAGCCGCGAACGCGCCGACTCAAGCAGGCGTGAGCGCAAATACGGCAGCAGCTCCGGCCGAGTTGTGCACGCGGATGGAGAAGGATTTCTGCAAATTCATGGAAACGGTGCGCAACTGATTGAAGTTGGTGTTTCACCCGTTAGCCTAGCAAGCGTTATCGCTAAGTCCACTGAGTTTTTGAACTCTAGCCAGCAAGGTTCCAGCACATTTTTCGTGATCGCAAATTGGAAATTTGGCGCACTCATGGGCGGAGTTCTGAGCACTTTTACCTTTCTTTATGTGTTCGGCTACGCCTTTGGTTTTTTCAAATGGATTTATTCCAGGCTCAAAAGCGCGGCTTCCAGATCCGCCTGAGTGCGCCACGTGCGCCGGCAAAAATTGTTTGGCGTAAAAGCGATGCACGTATTAGCCCGCCACTACTGCAGCCAAATATCAAAGCGCGTTTCACCGCCCATGCTCAGCAATCGAAACGCAAAACCATGGCGCTGCATTACTTCCCGCACGAACAACACGCTAGCATCGGCCCACAATTTCCCGCATCCTGTAAATACCTGCTCGCGGCTATGTCGTTGAAAAATCAGTAGCAACTGATAAATCTAAAATCTCATGCTCAACACATTACACATCAAACATTTCACAGTTTTTCAAGACGTAGCCTTGCAGTTTTCACCAGGGCTAAACATCATCATTGGTGACAACGGTACAGGCAAAACGCATTTACTCAAGCTCGGGTATATGTTTTGCCGCGCTTGGCCGGATTTGATGTCCAAGCGCTTGCCGATGAACAAACAGCGTGCCGAAGCCTATCTGGACGAAAAATTGGCGGGGCTATTTCGGCTTTCGGACCTCGGCACATTAGTACGTCGCGGACATAAAAACGGCGCGACCCTTGCGGCAGATATTGGGGGACACATTCCTACAATCCCAATTCGCCTTCCTAACGAACCGCCAAGCTCTAGTCTTGGCCTTGATGAGCAAATGCGCTGGGAAATACAGATTAAACGTTCGAAGGACGCGCCGGCCAAAATTTCCGCAGGCGCTATTCCAGAGTCCGCAGCCGTCAATGCTTTCGTTCCGAGGTCAATTTTTGTGCCTAGCAAGGAGATCGTTTCACTGTTTCAGGGCTTAATTTATTTGTTTGAGACCTTCCCAAAGTTCCCGCTTGATGAAACTTATCGCGACTTGGCCGTGGCATTGTCATTGACGCTCGAACGCAGGGATCCCTCACCACTTTTGGATGAAGTGATGCAACGTATTCAGAACCTACTCGGTGGCGAGCTAAGGTTGGAAAATAACGACTTAGTCTTCATAAGGAATGACGGTTCACATTTAGAATCTCAGCTACTCGCCGAAGGGCATCGCAAACTCGCGTTGTTAATCTATCTCGTGCGCTACCGGCTCATTGAAGCTGGAAACACGGTCTTTTGGGATGAGCCAGAAGCGAATCTCAACCCAGCAGCAATACGACTTCTTGCGGACGCCTTGTTTTCGCTAGCCGAACAGGGCGTGCAGGTGATTTGCGCGACCCATAGTTTGTTTTTTCTACGGGAACTTGAAATTTTGTCGCGTAAATCTTCGCTTGCAAACATTACCAATAAATCTCCATGCGACGAGCCTGATAAAGCAAAGTCGAGTTCATTAGAAAATGTTCCCATGCGTTTTTTTGCTCTAGAGCCGGGCAGCAAAGGGGTAAATGTGAGCGTTGGCGACCAGCTTAGCGATACAGCTCCAATTTTGACGCTAGACGAGGACATCGCCCAGTCGGATCGATTCTTGGATATTTTGGAATGATTCAAACCGCCGATATTGATGGTCAGCGACTTAACTTTCCTGACGGCTGGGACGTTGTAAAGTACGACGACCTAAGGTTTTAT
>JAYVAQ010000052.1:0-2354 GCA_043750875.1 Rhodanobacteraceae bacterium | reverse complement strand
GCTCAAAGTCAGCCTTCACATAAGGTGTTTTACCACGCACAGTGTTTACCAGCGGCATCCAATTCCACACCAACACGGTGTAGGCGCTTTTGCGATAGTGAATGGCGTCAGCGGGCTTTACTTGCGCAAAGGCCACAGAGGTAAACAAAAATGCAGCCCCTAAAAGTGCGAATTGCTTAACTTTCATCGTCGAATATTCCATTGTCGAATGCGTGGATTGAAGTTGCATGAGATGTTTTGAATGGCAAGTCATCTCAGTTGCGGCCGGGATGCGAGTGTAATACGCGAGCCGATATTCGCTAGATGCCAAAAATCACGTTTTATTTGACCTTCATCTGTGTTCGTCCGATTGCGCTGGAGCAATCGCATTACTGGCTTGGTTGCGCGAATTGCATTCGCAACGCCGTTGCCTGCGCTCGAATTTCGGCTAGTTGCTCAGGCGTTACGCGTTCTAGCGAGCGCCATTGCATCGCGGCGCGGGGGTGTTTGGCAAAACGCGCTTTATGCTGCGCGAGAAAATCCCAATACAGCGTGGTGAACGGACAAGCGCTTACACCACTCGCAAGATCGGGCTTGAATTTGCAGCTTTGGCAGTAATTGCTCATGCGTTGGATATATTTACCGCTCGCACAATACGGTTTAGATGCCATCACGCCGCCATCGGCGTACTGGCTCATGCCCAGCACATTCGGCAGCTCTACCCATTCAACGGCATCAACATAGACTGCTAAATACCATTCGTGGATGGCTTTTGGACGCACGCCCAGCATCAGCGCAAACAAGCCGGTTACCATCAGACGTTGAATATGATGCGCGTAACCGTGCTTTAGCGTTTGCCCAATCGCGTCTTTTAAGCACACCATATCGGTAGCACCAGTCCAATAAAAGGCGGGCAGCGCGAGTTCTGCATTGAGCGCATTTTCATCGGCGTATGCCGGCATACGAAGCCAGTAAAGCCCGCGCACATATTCCCGCCAGCCCAATATTTGCCGGACGAAGCCTTCAACGGCCGCCAATGGTGCTTTGCCACAGCGATAGGCCGCGACCGCCGCTTCGATGACTTTTTGCGGCGATATCAGCTTTAGATTGAGCGCGGCGGATAGTTTTGAGTGGTACAAATACGGCTCATTGAGCCACATCGCGTCTTGATATTGGCCAAAAGCGCATAGGCGATAAGCGATAAAATCCGCTAATGCTAACTCGGCCTGCGCGGGCGTTACCGGCCAGTCAAAGTACGCTAATTCACCCGGATGCCCAGAAAATTCGCGCGCAACTAGGGCCAATACTTCGGTGGTGATCGCATCGACGGGGAATTGTTTTGGCTGCGCTACCGAGCCTGGCCCGCGTGCACCAAAACTGCCGCGATTTTCTGCGTCATAGTTCCAGTCGCCGCCCTCGGGCTTGCCCGCGTCCATCAAAATGTTTTCGCGCTTACGCAGCATTCGGTAGAAATGTTCAAGGCGAAATTCTTTGCGCCCGCGCGCCCATTCGCCAAAATCATCCTCAGAACAATAGAAGTGCGTGTCGGTGCGTTCGGCGTAGGGCGTATTGGTTGCCGCGCAAACCGCCTTTAAGGCTGCACGTACACGATAATCGCCCGGCTTGGTCAGTACGACACGCGCTGGATTTGTTCGCGTGATCGTCGCTGCCAACGCGGAATCTAGGCTGGTGTATTCATGCTGCCCCAGGCGCAAATACGTTAGCGGAAAGCCTTTCTGGGAGAGCTCAGCGGCAAAGTGCCGCATCGCCGCTAAAAATAGCGCGGTGCGGGCTTTGTGGCTCCATACATGGGTAGATTCATCGCGCACTTCGGCCATCAAAATATGGTCACAGCTAGGATCGAAGTCAGCAAAAATACTGGAATTGCGATCAAGCTGATCGCCCAGAATTAGGATTAAGTTGCGCATGCCTGATTATTGCGGGCGGCGTGTTTTGAGATGGTGACGAGCTAGGCCCGCCAAAGTTCGGCCAAATCAAAGGGAAGCGCATCAAACGGCGCGGGCCGCACGTGATCCTCACCAACAAAGGTGTCAAGTAACAACCAGCGGCGGCTCTGCAGTTGAAAAACCTCTAACATTCGCGCAACCGGATCCAAAATCCAGGCATAACTCACATTGTGTTGCGCATAAATCGGCAATTTGACACTGCGGTCAAGTTTTGCCGTGCTAGGTGAAATTACTTCGCATATCCAGTCGGGCGCAATGCTGAAATACGCGGTATCTGGCAATGCTGGCATGCGTTCGCGACGCCAACCGGCCAAATCGGGCACCAACACGTTTTCACCTAAATGCAGCTCAGGTTCTATTAGGATTAGCCAACCGCCGGGGCCGCCCCGGCCTCGATCAAACGGACCG
>JAYVAQ010000051.1:0-7152 GCA_043750875.1 Rhodanobacteraceae bacterium | reverse complement strand
TTGAAGCGGCCATGAGCGAAGCGATCGAAGTCGTCAATCCGGATTTGATTGTGCTGGCGGGTTACATGCGCGTTTTAAGCCCGGCCATGGTGGCGCGTTTCGCCGGACGTATGATCAACCTACACCCATCGCTTTTGCCGAAATATCCGGGCCTAGACACGCATGCGCGCGCGCTGGCTGCTGGGGATTCGGAACATGGTGCCAGCGTGCATTGGGTCACCGCCGAGCTAGACGGCGGCCCACTTATTGCGCAAGTGCGCACGCCCATTTTGCCTGGGGATAGCCCTGAGGCACTCGGCGCGCGTTTGAAACCGCTAGAACATGCATTGATGGTGTCGGTGTTGACAAAGATCGCTGCAAATCACCGCAAGCCAAACCAAAACTAGCTGGATCGAATTTAATGAAAAATATAGTTTTCTGCATTAGCGTAATTTTATTTAGTTATGCACTACCGGCTAGCGCAGGCACACCCGCCTTTGACCGCCCTGGAATCGCTTTTGCAACGGATGTCCTCCCGCGCGCCGCAATTTCCTTAGAACAAGGTCTGCCCGATTTCTCACGCAGCAGTGATGACGAAATCAAAACTTCGCTCTATTCTGCGGGAACGAATGTACGGATAGGCCTATTCGAGGGCGTGGAATTGCAGCTTGCCACCACGTTGTACAATCGCGTCGAAATCAAAGCCGGCAGCCGCTCGCAAAGTACACACGGTGCCGGTGACACGCGTTTCGGTTTTAAAGTAGCCCTGCCCTCTTCCTCAGATACGTTTTCATGGGCGACATTGGGCAGTATGACGTTTGATACCGGGGCTGCGGCGTTTAGCAACAATACCAAGCAATATGATCTTGGCGTAGCGCTAGCGCTTGATCTTGCGAATGACGTCACCGCAGGTTTCTACGTCAACGCAACCAACTTGGAGGGTGAAAATGCCGTAGCAATCTCACCCAGCCTAAGCTTTGCCTTGAGTGAAACCGTCGGTGCCTACGTTGAGGCAGGTTACTTCAGCAACGCGAGCGAGCCTAGCAGCAGCGTGGCCGGTGCTGGGCTAACTTGGATGGCCACCCCGACGGTGCAATTAGATGCATCGGCAAATTTTGGTTTGAATTCCGAAAGCCCAGACGTTAGCGGCGGATTTGGGATTTCGTTTTATTTTGAGTGATGGAAGACAGGCAATCAGGATGCAAAATTAAGCAAAATCGCCTAGTTAAACCCTACCATATGGCAACATTAACTTCTTCCGGATAACTTTGAATCAACCACTTGTATCAATTTTAATTCCAACGCGTAACCGTGCCTCAATGCTTGGCAACGCGATTACCTGCGCCCTTGGACAGAGCTACGCGAATATTGAGGTAATTGTCAGCAACAACGCTTCTACTGACCAAACCAGTGAGGTAATTGCTACTTTTAGTGACCCTCGCCTAAAGACCGTAAGCACCAACCAAGTGCTGAAAATGCACGAGCATTGGCGTTTTCTGTTGGGCCACGCTACTGGTGATTGGGTACTATTTTTATGCGACGACGACGCCCTGATCGCATCAGCAGTAAGCATTGGTGTCGCGGCAATGGCAAGCACCAACTTGGATTTAGTCTGCTGGCGATGGGCTTTTTTTGATATCCAAAAGAAGCAAATGGAATTTTCTTTGGGAACCGATTTGGTGACCAAAATTGATGCTAAAGAAATTGCACAAAGACTTCTCAATGGTGATTTAGGCCCGATAAAGCCCCAACTTAATAATTGCCTTATTCCGAGGACAGTTTTAGTTAAAATGATCGATGAGTTTCCATATGCATTTTCAACCTTTGGTGGTGATTTTGCTACTGCAATTTATCTATTAAGTACTCGCAGTCAATATGCTGTAATTGACCAGCCTATGAGCATATTTACTGAATGGCCAGGTAGCATTTCTTACGCAGTTGAGGGACTTGATCACGCCGCCGTTGACCGATATGTTGCTTCTAGCGGAGGTTACCCGGAGCTTCCATATGAAATGCCATTACATAAGCTACCACTTTTAGCTAACCGTGTCTTTTCAAATTCACTTGCTGCGCGCCGGGCGGTAGATCAGGAACAGCAAATGGATTGGAACCCAGAGATTTATTTTCTAATTTGCTGGCAAGAAATATTGCGGTCATTCGATACTCCGGAAAATCGCAAATATTTTGCAGAAGCATTAAGTCAGCTTCCTAATTCTACGCAAGAATGCATTAACGCCAAGCTAGGTATAGAAACCGGCTTTCAAAAAAAGACAGTTCGAAATTTATGGCGAATGAAGCCATTTATTCAAAGCATAGAATGGGCAATGCGTCCTTCAATTTGGCCAGCGCGACGTTTAATAAATTCAAACATTTCGCATGCTGCCAGTGCTGCGAGCACGCTTGAGACTGATTATAAAAAATGTTTTAAACGACGATTACCACCAAATGTAAGCTTCAAACGTTAAATTATAAAAACGCCTAAATTTCCCTGAATCGGCAATATTTACACCCATTTAATATCTGAATAAAATGACCAAACTTGAAAATGCTCTTAGAATTATTGGCTCAATAGAAGCAGCCAAAGAAATATTGATCGAGGCACTTAGAAAAATTGAGATTGCTGCAAAAATTTATCAAGGCCCGGTGAGAGATGACATTTCTGGCCCTATTGTTGACGCACTTTTCTCTGAAGATGAAATAATTAGTAAATCACTAAATTGCGGAACGCAATTTGAGTTTTTGTATCGTTCAAAAATTGCGCGGGAATTTGTGTTATCTCAGCCTGCAACACCGAATCATGCATGGGAGCCGCAAACGAGCAAATTGCTTAGTTATCTTGGAAAACAATTTAAGACGGCGCTGGTTGGCGGAGCTTACTTTGGTGATCATGTTGTTTTGATTGCGCAGGCAATGCAAGCTAATGGTGGAACCTGCCACGCTTTTGAGCCCAATAAGGCGCAGGCGAACATGCTGCGCAGAAACGTAGAGTTGAATTCACTCGACAATGTCGTTGTAAATCAGCAGGGGCTTTGGGATATATCTCGCGTCGCCATGAAGTTAAGTGGTGACGATGCACTGGCCCACTCAGAAGAATTAAATGGTTCTGACACCGTTGATTCATTTCAGACAATTACAATTGACGATTATCTTTCGGAAAACGGATTGAAACAGCTGGACTTTATTATGCTTGACATTGAAGGAGGCGAGTTAAAAGCACTTAATGGTGCCATCGGTCAACTTTCCCGTGATTCACACGCGCCAATTGTCGTTTTTGAATTGCATGCTGCATACGTTGACTGGAGCGAAGGCCTTACCAAAACGCCAATCGTTCGATTTTTAATTGGCCTCGGTTTTTCAGTATTTGCCGTAAGGGACTACAACGCAAATCAAGACATGACTGGTTGCCCGATAGAATTAATTCCTGCCGCGGAGGTATATTTGTTAGGCCCACCGCACGGGTTCAATATGATCGCGGTCAAAAATCAGAATATATTAGCAAACGAATTATTTAGATTTCGCCACAATTTCAGTCCAAAACTATTGAGGCACAAAGACCCACTGCTACATCAGCCATTGGCCGATTAAGGTCAACCAATGTTATGTAGAGCGGATCGTAATTAGTCGGACTACTGCCTATGCTTTACGGCTCGCAACTCTTTCAAAAAGACCCAATTTTGCCATTTGCAAGTCAATCAATGCGCCCATAGCATTTTAATAATAAAACCGCTTTTATATTTTAAAAATAAGGCCCTGACCGGTCGGTAGCGACAAAACCTCGGTTCCGCGCGTTGAGGCAAAACCATCAAAAGCACGTTTTTGAACCATGTGCGAACCGTTAAATCCGTAGTCATCTAAAACTATCACTGCCCCAGGAACCAGCATGTCCCAAAAATATTCGGCAGCGCTAATTTCTGGGGCGCTACAATTCATATCAATAGAGAGATAACTAACTTTCTCTATTTGCGCCTGCGCAAGCGTTTGCGGAACTGACCCTCGGTACAATTTCACCCGCGAGTGTCTACCAAAGGTTTCGACAACTGATTCGTACACTCCGTCATCATATCCAGAATAACGTTCAAGTACGCCGAGGCTGATTTCTTCGGCTTTTAGTTGTTTTATATCGAACCCTGCCCACGTGTCGAATAAATAGAAGCTCTTAGATAAATCTTCCCATGGCAGATAGGTCAAAATCGCTTTTGAAAAGGAGCCGTTATTGACGCCGCATTCAACAAAATCACCGGGTAGCTTTGCCGCATGTTGTGCAGCCCATAGTGCGACATGAAAACGCCACCTTCCAGGAAACATCGCACCCGTCGCCTTGCCAGCTTCATAGGCTTTAATAAAACGCGGGTCGCTCACGAAATCATGATTGAGCGAGGTGATTAGGCAGTCTTCGTCGAATACGCCCGCTTTTGCTTCAAGCGAGGGTTTACGCTGAATCGTATATCCTAAGCGATCAAACATTGATCGAATCAACTGCTTCATGTTCGACGCAACCACCCTGATCGTGCGCAGGTAATTTGTAGTTTGGTTTCCAAGGCAACATCATTTTGGAATTGATTGCTTTCCAGTTGAAACTGCTCAACGGCTGAAAGTGGGCTGTCGCCCTTTTTCCAGGGCCGATTCGCCCAGAGGTGCGCCGGCAATTCGTCCACATGCGTGTCTTGCACAACCAGGTAGCAGCCAGGGGTTACAAATGCGCTGTAGGCGCGCAGCTCCGCGAGCACGTGCGCATGGGTATGTAATGAATCCAGTACAACCATCACGCGTTTATGCCGCGCAGCGATCGCACGTACCGTGAGCAAAGTATCTTCAGAAACGGACGAACCATCTATGATTTCAATGTGTTTTGCCATCGGGTGCGCCAAAATTGCAGCACGGTTGTGCGCCCGCAAATCAATTTCAACACCAACAGTTTTCGCATTTTCAATGCCCATCATTAACTGTAGCCCTGCATACATAACTAGACTTCCGCCATGGGCCACGCCGGTTTCAATGATCAAATCGGGCTGCGTATTCCAGATAACTTCCTGAAGTCCAATCATGTCTTGCGGATATTGAATAACCGGCCGCCCCATCCACTCAAAATTGTAGGTGTAGCCTCGTGAAAAGGCGATCTCGCTCCACGCCAGTGTTGCACCCGCCATTGCTTTGTCGGCCGCAGTGGCGATAAGGCGTTGCTCGCGCTCGTTTTCAAACTGTTGAATTGCCTCGGCTTTGTTCATTTTTTTGGTTCCGTCTATATCTAAGGATTTGGGTGCGCAGCGCCAGCAAGCATGGTCTGAAATAATGCTTCACGCGTAGCAAAATATGGCCGAAAGTGCAGTTCTCGTCGGGCTTTTTCAATAGAAATGCTGCTATAGCAGGGCCGCGCGGCTGCGTCCGCGCAAATTAGTTCTACTCCAAGTGCCTGTGCAAGCGAGGCGGCAGATATTGAAATGCCAGAGGCAATGTTATACGCATTGCCATTTAAACCGAGTGCCGCAGCCAAAAGCAGTCCGTATGCCGCATCTTGCACGTGTAAATAGTCTTTACTTGAGGCGGTGTGTTGGCCGGTCTCTAGGCGCTTAACCGGGCACACCGAGGCTGCAAGCATTGCGTGATGCAGCATTGCCGCGCGCTCAGGGCGAACTTCGCCACCAATTAAATTCGACAGCCGCACTACCACTCCACTGATACCAACTTCTTTAGTACCAAAAATTGTGAGGTTTTCTAACAACTGCTTGGTGCCGTCATAAGCAAAATCCAGAGTTGTGTGTTTGGTTCGGGGCGGCTGCGCTTCGTCAAACAAAACGTCTACAAAATCACTGAATCCATAAATTCGTACTGAACTCACACAAACCAAACGTTCACGGATAAATCCAGCACGTAGCATCGCAATTGTGGCGCTGATCGCTGCATCCGCCGTGTCAAGTACCCGCTTGCGAAAGTCACCCGTTGGCCCGGCACAATGGATCAACAGGTCAACAGGCTCGCCTTTCAGCAATTCACTAAAATTGCTGCGATCCATGGCTACCGGCACCAGATTAAGTTCGTCCGCGAGTGATTCCAAAAGCGCTATTACGTGCCTGCCAAGGTTGCCAAGCCCGTAAACGGCGATCCGCTTTCCGCGCAAAGCGGCCAAATGCTGGACACTCGCAGCATGCTTCACTTGAGTAACAGCCTGGATAAATCAAGCGACGACAATGGCGGCATCGCAGCATCACGCGGCGATTGCGCCGAAACAGGCAACGGCCACGCAATTGCTAAAACCGGGTCAAGCGCGTTTAAACCGCGCTCGGCAGCGTTGGCGTAGGCGGTACTGACCAAGTAGTACACGTCGGCATTAGGCGTCAACGCCTGATAACCATGTGCAAACCCCTTGGGCACGACCATCATCCTGCCGTTTTCGGCGGATAGCTCCGCGCCAAAATGCTGCAAAAAAGTTACGGACTCAGGCCGCAAGTCGACCACGACGTCGTAAATCGCACCCCGCACGCAACGCACGAGCTTAATTTCAGCGTGTTCGCCAATCTGAAAATGCAGCCCGCGTAACGTTCCAGCGGCGACATTCGTCGACAAATTCGCTTGTGCAACACTGATTTCAATGCCAGCCTCAGCAAATTCTTTGGTGCAAAAAGCGCGCGCGAATGCACCACGCTCGTCGCGAATGGGTGTCAGTTCTACAAGCTTGACATCAGCAATAGTTGTTTCAAGGAATCTCATGCCACCTCACGCAGTTGTCGCAAGGTGCTGTTTATACCAATTCACCGTCTGCACCAGCGCACTGTCCAGCGTGAATAGCGCTTGCCAATCAAGTAGCCGTCGTGCTTTTTCGGCGCTCAGATACTGATGGCGAATTTCGTTACTCGCCTGATTTTGTACGATAGGTGCCAAATTGACCCCGACAATATCCTTAATTTTGTTGACCAAGCTGAGCACATCAACCTGAATTTCATTACTGAAATTAAATGCCTCCCCGCGAATTTCAGGCTGGCTGCTTAGCTTTTCGGCAAGCAGCATATACGCCGCCGCACCGTCTTCGACATAAAAATAATCGCGGATAAATTGCCCGTCTGAACGAATTACTGGGCGTTCGCCACGCAGAAGCGCGCGTACGGTACCCGGTACAATGCGATTCCAATTGAGGTCACCACCGCCATAAAAATTGCCACAACGTGTGATCGCCAATGG
>JAYVAQ010000050.1:0-3224 GCA_043750875.1 Rhodanobacteraceae bacterium | reverse complement strand
GGTTCTCAAAATAGCCCATGTCCCACTTGATCGGGTTTTTGGTCCACGCGCCTTCGATGCCGCTGGTGAACGCGTGCACGCCGTGCCCGGACTCGAAACTATTGATCCAGCCCAAGCCTTGGTACTCGATGCCTGCACGTTCGGGTTCAACCCCTACATGCTTGCCTTCGATAGCCCCGTGCGCTTTGCCAAAGGTGTGGCCACCAGCGGTGAGTGCCACGGTTTCTTCGTCGTTCATTGCCATGCGCGCGAAGGTTTCGCGGATATCACGCGCCGAGCCTAGCGGGTCGGGATTGCCGTTCGGGCCTTCCGGGTTGACATAGATCAGGCCCATTTGCACCGCCGCGAGCGGATTCGCGAGTTCGCGGTCCCCGCTGTAGCGCTCGTCACCCAACCAGGTGGATTCTGGGCCCCAGTAAATGTCATCCGCCGGTTCCCATACGTCCGGTTGGCCGCCGCCGAAGCCGAAGGTTTTGAAGCCCATAGACTCCATCGCGATGTTGCCGGTCAGAATGAAAAGGTCGGCCCAGGACAGCTTGCGGCCGTACTTCGCTTTGATCGGCCACAGCAGCCGGCGTGCTTTGTCCAAGTTGCCGTTGTCCGGCCAGCTGTTGAGTGGAGCGAAACGCTGCTCACCACTGCCACTGCCACCGCGGCCATCTGAGATCCGGTAGGTGCCCGCCGCATGCCACGCCATCCGCACAAAGAACGGCCCGTAATGGCCATAGTCGGCAGGCCACCAGGACTGCGAATCGGTCATCAACGCATGTAGATCCTTGATCACTGCGTCTAGATCCAGCGTGTTGAACTCCTTGGCGTACTTAAAATCCAGATCCATTGGGCTGGATTTGGCGGACTGCTGATGCAGAATTTTTAGGTTCAGTTGTTCCGGCCACCAGCTGGCATTCGATCCGGTACCGGCCACAGCGTGTGGACGGGCACCGGCTGAAAACGGGCACTTCATTTCAGTAGTCATGGTTCTCTTTCCCTTAAAGTTAGTTAGCACGCACGAATCAAGATTTGGTGCGCATAAGCACCGACCCCCGCATTGAATTATCGCGTTTTGGGGGCACTTGATCGACGCTACTGTCGGTGACGGGTCGCTATTAAGACAATTAATAGTTTTTAATTAATTGATAGGGACTGGCTATTGCTGCATGCCAAACCAAGGCGGCGAAACGTGGTCGCGTTCGCCGCGGTTTGTGCTCAGCTCATCCGTTTCAATGCACAGATCTTGTTGCCCGCCGGGTCACGCAAATAAGCTAAGTACAATTTCCCCATCGCGCCCTCGCGAAAACCGGGTGGGTCTTCGCAATCGGTGCCACCGTTGGCCACGCCAGCGGCGTGCCAGGCATCGCCCTGCTCGGGGCTTTCAACGGCAAAACCAATGGTGCTGCCATTGGCATGGCAGGCCGGTTCACCGTTAATCGGTTTGGTGATCGCGAAAATTCCGGTCTTGGTCATATAGAAAACTCGACCCTTGGCGTCGAGCTTGCCGGGCGGAATCCCCAGCGCGCCCAAGATGGCATCATAAAAAGTTTTTGAAGCGTTTACGTCGTTGGCACCGACCATGACATGGCTAAACATTACTGCTCTCCTTTGGCTTGAATTCTGTTTGAGTTGAATCCGGATAGTACGACTGCCCAACGTCGAATACACGGGATCGATTGTGAGGTTATTTGTTTGCTGCGGCCGCCTGCAAAACTGCGCGCGTCGCGGCGTCGGCTGGGAACATGTGTTCAATGCGCAAGGATGCCAGCGTGATGTGTTGCGGCGAGCCAAAGGTGGTGAACATACTGAAAAAAGCCAGCACGCCATGCGCGGTGGCGAAGCGCGAGCTCAGCACCGGTGGCAGCGGCTGCAAATCCCTTGCTGCGCGCATCGTGGCAGCACCAAAGCGAAGCTTGAAGTGTTCGCTCAGTTGCTCGATGCGCGCCTGCAGCGGCGGGTGATGCCGCGCATCGTCTTGCAATAGCCGCAGCATCGCCGGCGCCACTTCCTCACCGTTGATCAGCGTGCTAGCAAATCCTTGTGGATGCAGCAGCGCGTCGATCAAATTCAACGGTGCGCCCGGCGGCGTTTGCTGCAGCAATTCGGGCATCAGCAACTGCATTAGCCAAGCGGCACCTTGATTGAACTGCTGCACATTCCAGTCGGCGTCCAACACAAACGCGGGCATTGGATCATGGGCTTGCAGTAGTTGCGACACGGCTTGCAATACGTGGGTGGTGCTTGGCTGGGCCGAAAGATCACCTTCGCCATAAACTGGTGCGAAACCGGCCTGCAACAGCGCGACATTGCGCCGCGCCAATGGCAGATCGAGCTCGCGCAGCCAGGCAATCAACAGTTCGCGGCTGGGTTTGGCGCGCCCACTCTCGACAAAGCTGACGTGCCGTTGCGATACGCCCATGCGCAAAGACAACTCGAGCTGGCTCCAGCGGCGTCCGCGCCGACCTTGTTGCAGAATTTGCGCGACGCCGGGGCGTGCAAGATTGGCGCTGAGGGAGGCAGTGGGAATTGAACTATGCATCGGGAACGCAGGCTTGAAGGCTTTGTAGATGATGGCAGTAAATCACATGAGCGACGGCGTTTGATTACCTGTGACGTAATCGCGCTGATGAAACTCGCTAGGCACACTGACTGCATCCCTTCGCCGCAATCCAGGAACACCGTATGAAGCGTCCTTACTTACTGCTAGCTCTTGCACCGTTCACCGTCGTCTCAGCGCTGGCGCTGTGGCATCACGGTTATTGGGGAATTTGGCAGCCGCTCTTTCAAAGCTGGGGCGCGGCGCAGGTGCTCATGGATTTAGCGATCGCGCTCTCGCTGGTGATGATCTGGCTTTGGCGCGACGCGCGGCAGCTCGGACGTAATCCTTGGGTATGGCTGCTGATTACCTTGGTGGCCGGCTCGTTTGGGCCTTTGCTGTATTTACTGACCCGACGCGAGAAAATCGCTGCAGCGCAATGAAATCGTGGGTTCAACCTATAAAGAGCTTTGCTGATGAAAATTCTGATTACAGCGATGCTTTGCATCGTCAGCATCATTCACCTGCTGCCACTAGCGGGCGCGCTGGGTGCAGAGCGTCTAAGCGCGCTTTACGGGTTGCGCTTTGACGAACCGAATCTGCTCATTTTAATGCGTCATCGCGCGGTGCTGTTTGGTGTGGGGCATGGGCGAGCTGCATTTAGAGGTCACGCTCGAAAAGCTGCGCACCGAATGGG